>LVAA01000283.1 GCA_001603955.1 Syntrophobacterales bacterium Delta_02
CCCTGACCGAACGCGAGCGTGTACATCAGGAATTTCGCCAGATTTTCATTGCTCATGACCTGACCGGGAATACCCGCCGCCATGTCGCTGATCGTGGCAAGATTCTTGGTGTCCGGAGAGTTGGATTTTTCCAACGCAATCCCCTTGAGCTGCAACTCAAATCCCACCATGTCGCTGGTCGCCTGCCAGACGAGAACGAAAGTGTTTCCGGTAGTCAGTCGATTTCGAAGCGGCTTTGCCCCCTGAACCGAGCCGTGGACTTCCGTCCCGGCCGGGATTATGAGCTTCTTTTCGCCCTTGGAGTTGATCCACCACAAATCCTCCATCACAAAGGCAATCAGCGGCGTTTCCGTGTCTCCGGATTCGACCGTGTTCACCATTTTGCAGGCGATAAGACGGCCGTAAGGCGCATACCGTTCGGAAACAAACTCTTTTTTCTGCGACTCGGCGGTTTCTCCGTCGATGATCGTGATGAGCGATTTTCGGGCGGGAGCCGTGGACGAGTTTCTGCCGGAAGTACGACCGGAGACAGAACTACCGGAGGCAGATTCATCCGCTGCTCCTTTGGGTGGAGCCGGAGGACGCGGCGCGCCGCTGTTGCCCGACTGCTCCGGAGTCGTTTTCTCCGATTTCCTGGCCTGTGTTTCCTCGCGGCGCTGATGTTTCGGCGGTGTGGCAACGGCCTTGATATTGCTCTGAATATCGTAAGTGCCTTCGCCGTCGCCCCGGCGGTTGACTTCGAGTTTTCCAGCGTCGTCACGAAGAAGGAGCGGCAGTGCCAGCAGAACCAGCAGTACCAGCACACCCAGTGAGAGGACGGTCGTCCCCATCGGGCTCTTGAGCTTTTTGTAAAATTCACGCAAATTCATACGGATTTCCTC
>LVAA01000284.1 GCA_001603955.1 Syntrophobacterales bacterium Delta_02
TATTTTGGTAAGGCAATATCCAGGCGACCTGTTTTATTCCTGGTCATCCCGCTTTTTGCGCCGCCCAAGCAGGCGCAGCGCAGCACCCAAAACCATCAGTACTGCACCAAACCCACCTTCAAGCAAGCCACCAGAACCACTCGTTTCGGGCAATGCGCCAAGTGGCACTGTGTCGTCCAAAATCTTGTAAACGCCTTTCCTGTTCCGGCTCTTTGTCGGCAGTGCACCCAATGGCACCTCATCCTCCGGTATCACGACCGGGCCTGTGGGAGGCGGCGGTGGTGTAATAACAGGGGTCGGCTGCGGAGTGGGCGGAGTAGGCGGAACCGGTGTGGGGGTCGGCGTCGGGGTTGGCGTCGGGGTCGGCGTCGGCACTGGCGTTGTGCGGTTATAGTTGTAAACCAGTTTATAGCTGTATCCGTTCTCCAACACCAGCGTACCATCCCACGCCATCTCTGTCGTGCTTGACCCTTCTGTCAGGGCATCTTGATACGCTTTCAGCTCATCTTCATATTGGGTCTTTGCCGCTTGGTCCGCCGCAATTTTCGCCGTACGGTCAGCATCCACCGGGTCAAATGCTGTCTTTGCAGTGGCAAGTTGTGTTTCAGCCGTCTGCTCGGCAGCCGTCAAATCCGGCAGTTTTGCCTGTGCGTCGGCAATCAGTGCGTCCTGCGCATTTTGGTATGCCGCCACTGCTGCTGCCAGTGCGGCAGCATCCGTAAGGTCTGCGCCTGCCGCATATGGTGCCAGCAGTGCATTGAGCGCTTGTTGTGCAGTCGCCAGTGCTGCGGCCGCGGTATCCACGTTGGCCAGCAGTTGCAACTTGCCCTGCAGGTCTGCGATTGCCGCATTTGCAGCATCCACTTCTGCCTGCCACGCCGCGTGATCCGGGTCATCTTCTGCGCTGCGCGGGTCGGCATTCAAAGTATTCAGCTCTGCCTGTTTTGTGGTAAGCGCCGTGTTCAGGTTTGCTGCCGTATCGCCCACCGCTGCGGCAAGCGCCACCGCATCATTATAGCCTGCCTGTGCGGCCGTAACCGCATTTTGCGCACTGGCCAGCGCCTGCTTTGCCTTTTCGGCATCCGCCTGCTTCTTGGTCATCGCATCCACTGCGCTCTTTGCAGTAGCCAGTGCTTGTTTGGCATCTTGATAATCCTTCAAAACGCCATTTTGATATTGCTGCTCCATCTCGTCGGTCCAGGTAGCTACCGGCTCTGTCGGCGGGTCAATGCCCACCGGCAATGCCGTTTTAATCACGGTGATTGTAGCATCCTTTTTACCGTACGTATTCGCGCCAAACACATAGTGAATCTCGTTGCCAAGAATCAAGTCGGCGCTGTCCGGGGTGATGCTGTAGCTGTTCTGCCCTTCACCCGTAGTACCGTCAAGATAGTAGTTGTGTTCCGCGCTGACCGAAATGCGGTCCGGAATGGTGATATTCGGCTGCCACACGGCGTACAGCTCGAGGTTAGCTGCCGACATACTGCCTTCAAAGCCCGGGGCATAGGCAACGCCGCCATCCGGCTGCAGTGCCCAACCAACAAAGTGGTAACCCGGTTTTACAAAGGTAGTAATATTTTTGCCATCGCCTACCGTGTAGGTCGTAAAGGAAGCCGACTCTTGATACCCGCTACCGCCATTGTTGTCCAGCACATCTGCTGCATCCGGCAAAGCAGGGTCTCTGTAATTCGCGTGGTAAGTGATGTCATAAGTAGCGCCCTGCCATACGGCCTGATAAATAACATTGCCCTCTGGCTGCGGCTGTGCGCTGCCCACGCTCGCACCCACCGGGTACTGTGTCACCTGCTGCCAACCGGCGAAGGTCTTGTTGCCGTTGGTAAAGCCGGTCACGCTGTTGCCCAGCACGGTGTAATTGGTGCCTGCCTCACGGCTGCCGCCTGAGTAGGTTGCAGCATCGCTGCCCTCAAGCCCGTTGCTGTAG
>LVAA01000111.1 GCA_001603955.1 Syntrophobacterales bacterium Delta_02
CCCAGAGCTCTCATAACAGGCATCACAGGACAGGACGGCTCCTACCTCGCCGAGTTCCTCCTCTCCCGGGGGTACGAGGTCCACGGCGTCATAAGGAGGGCCAGTACCTTCAACACGGGGAGGATAGACCACATCTACGCGGACCCCCACTCCCCGGGCGCCCAGCTCTTCCTCCACTACGGCGATCTCTCCGATGCCGGCCAGTTGACGGACCTCATCTACAACGTGAGACCCGACGAGGTCTACCACCTCGGGGCCCAGAGCCATGTCAGGGTGAGCTTCGACACCCCCGAGTTCACCGGGGACATCACCGGCATCGGCACGACGCGCCTCCTCGAGGCGATACGCAGGAGCGGGATACGGACGCGCTACTACCAGGCCTCCTCCTCGGAGCTCTTCGGCGCCTCCCCGCCCCCGCAGGACGAGAGGACGCCCTTCCACCCGAGGAGCCCCTACGCCGCCGCCAAGCTCTACGCCTACTGGATGACGGTGAACTACCGGGAGGGGTACAACCTCTTCGCCTGCAACGGCATCCTCTTCAACCACGAGTCCCCCCGCAGGGGGGAGACCTTCGTGACGAGGAAGGTCACCCGGGCGCTCGCGAACATCCTGGCGGGGAACCAGAAGAAGCTCTACCTCGGGAACATCGACGCGAAGAGGGACTGGGGCTTCGCCCCGGAGTACGTGGAGATGATGTGGCTCATGCTCCAGCAGGACGGACCGGATGACTACGTCGTGGGCACCGGGGAGAGCCACTCCGTCCGGGAGATGGTGGAGACGGCCTTCGCCTACGCGGGGATAGGCCTCAAGTGGCAGGGAGAGGGGGCGAAGGAGAGGGCGATCGTGACCTCCCCGGGACCGAACGCCGCCTCCTGCCTCACGACGGGGGACACCGTCATCGAGATCGATCCCCGGTACTTCCGGCCCACCGAGGTGAACCACCTCCGGGCGGACATATCGAAGGCGAGGCAGCGCCTCCACTGGGAGCCCAGGGTCACCTTCGCCGAGCTCACGAAGACGATGGTCGACTACGACCTCAGGATGGCGGGCCTCGAGGCCCCCTGCGAGGGCATCGACGCGTGCCGGTCCAAGGGCTTCCTGTACACGGACCACACGTACTCCCTGTATGAG
>LVAA01000112.1 GCA_001603955.1 Syntrophobacterales bacterium Delta_02
GTCAGATCCACCCTGCGTCTCTTCGCCTCCCATCCGACAAGGGAGGGCTGGGCGACCATGGGGGTCACGGGGTCGTGCATCGCCGCACACCGGAACCACAATTTTGCCCTGACCATTGGTTCAAGCCTCCTGTAAGATTCTTAGAAAATCAAACCTTAAATTAATGGTTTGTCCGTACAAAGTCAAGGAATTGAGCGCTTTAGCCTTTCGGTCTCCAGCCCTTCTTTTCGAGACAACGCCTTGTCTCCTCGTAAACGGCGCCTCAGGTCCGGGCCGCACCCCTGGCTACAAGCTCCTTTTTCGCGACGACCTCGCAGGCTTCCCTGTCCTTCTCGAAATCCTCAGCGGTCTTCCCCGCCTTCACGTAGACCGTCGAGCACCCTGCAAGAAGGAAGAACGCGCCCGCGAGCAATATGGTCCTTTTCATTGTTCCCCGACTCCTTGTTCGTTGTCCCTATGAAGGTCCGTCACTTGAAATCAATAACGACGGGGTTCTCAAATTCCAGCTTGAGTCCGTCGACGTTCTTCAGCGCCGCCTTCATCTCCTCTACGGACTGCGGTTTCTCCCTGTCGATCTTCTTGAGGAGCTCCGCATGGCTGATAAGCCTGCCGAAATCCATCTCTACCAGTGTTATGTTCCGCCCCGAGCGATGGGTGGCGTTCGTATTCACGATATCGCCATCGACGGCCAGAATGATGTTGACCCTCATGTCCTTGAAGATGGCCTTCATCATCTCGATGGCATTGGGGTCATCCCTGACCGTCTCCTTCGGGGCTGTCCGTTCCTTTTCCTTCTTGTCCGCAGGCTTCGGCGGAGGCATGTGGACGACGAGCCTGGCAGGCGACCCTTTCGTGAAAACGAACCGGATGGTATCCTTCCCGGAGGTGTCCTTGCCCCCGGCACCCCCGGCCTTGTCCTTATCGTTAAGGGGCGCCTTGCTCCCCGGGTTCTGGTTCAGCCTGACCTTGCCTATATCCTCAAAGGTGTAGACCGCCTTATAGCCCCTCGCCGAATCCGTTCTGGCCGGGCTAATGGAGAGGAACCGCACCCCCTGCCCGAAATCCTTCGCGTTGTTCCTCGCCTTTTCCATCATCTCCATCACGACGGCATCGTCCTTCCCGGCGTCATTCCGGACCGTGGGTGCCCGCCCGGTCTTGCCCTTCCCTTCCTCGCCGGAACTCTTTCCCATCTCCTGCAGCATCTCTATGAACTCGTTGCCCATGAGAATGGTCTCCTCGATGGTGCCGCTTCCGTCAGGCCTCACGGTGACCGACATGGTGTCATCGATACAGCCGGAAAGGACGAACCCCGCCGCTATGATGACGGCAACCTGCACCAGGTACCATGCCCGCCGGGTCCTTTTGCCCGTGATCGTGCATTCCCCGTAACGGACCATGCCTCCTCCCTTGAAAGCGGGACTCAGGAAAATATGGTCAATGCTACCAGCCCCTTGACGGGTCAGTCAAGACAATTTGAGGTAAGGGGGGCGGAGGATACCCGCTGCGCGTGCATCGAAGGCCGGCCGCGGCCCGGCGGCCTTTGCGCGAGTTCGTCGATCACCTCGATGAGGCCCGCCTTCGTGCCCGTCCTGAAGGCCCTGTCGCGCAAGGGGCGCAGGCCCGAGAGACCTCTCGTGTACCAGATGAAGAACTTGTGGAAGATGCCGACACCCCTCTTTTCCCCCCAGTGCGAAACGCACAGTTCGAGATGGCGCTTCATGACAGCCGCACGTTCGGCGGCATCCGGTCCAGGCGGCACCGTCCCGTCGCGGAAGAAGCTCATGACATCCCTGAATATCCAAGGGTTGCCGAGGGCACCCCGCGCAATGGCCACGCCGTCGCAGCCGGTCTCGGCGAACATCCTGCGGACCCTGTCGACAGAGAGGTTGTCTCCCGAAGCTATGACGGGGATGTCGAGCGCCTCCTTGACCTTCCTGATGACCCCGTAGTCGACGGCCCCGCTGTATCCCTGCGCCTTTGTCCTGCCGTGAATGAACAGGGCGCTGATGCCGGAGTCCCGGGCAAAAAGCGCCACGTCCCGGGCGTTGACGGAATCGGCATCCCATCCGGCGCGGATCTTCACGGCGACAGGCAGCGCCGTTGACCGCACCAGGGCGGAAAGGATGTCGCGAAGCCTCTTCGGATCCTTCATGAGGGCCGCACCCTTGCCCTTGCGGGTGACCTTCGGCGAGGGACAGGCGGCATTGAAATCGATGAGGTCGCAGGCGTGCGCAGAAAGGCTCTCGATGGCCAGGGGTATCTGCGACACGCTGTTACCCAGGAACTGCACACCAAGGGGCCTGTCATCAGGCGACGAACTGAGCATGTGGGTGGTCCTCCTGTCCTTGTGGGAAATGGCATTGATGTCTATCATCTCCGTGAAGGCAAGGGGCGAACCGAAGGACCGCGTGATGAGACGAAAGGGCAGATCGCTCACCCCCGCCATGGGGGAAAGCATAACAGGCACGGGAAGCCGGATGTCGCCAATGGTGAGCATGGCTTATTGTATGCTCTTGCCACCGGGGGTGTCAATCGCGTCGCAGGTCGCCAAAAAAAGACGGTGAAAGGGGCCGGGCTGTCAACATGATCGTTGAGCCAGATAGCGGGTTTTTTGTTGGCTTTTAGACATGTGACGTGGAACCTGAGACTTGAGACGGGTCTTTAGCTTGTGACGTGGAACCTGAGACTTGAGACGGTTTTAGCCTGTGACCTGAGACTTGTGACTTGCGACGGTTTCTTGGCCTGTGACCTGAAAATCATTGGCAAATCGCTTTCTTTTGTGGTATAGAAAACATGGATTTTTCCGGAATGTACTTTCAGGACCTCATATTCGCACTGCAGAGATTCTGGGCCGACAGGGGCTGCATCGTGCAGCAACCCTATGACATGGAGGTCGGGGCGGGCACCTTTCATCCCGCCACGCTCCTTCGCTGTCTCGGACCGGAACCCTGGAACACCGCATACATCCAGCCGTCCCGGCGGCCTGCGGACGGGCGCTACGGGGAGAACCCCAACCGTCTCCAGCATTACTACCAGTTCCAGGTCGTCATGAAACCCTCTCCGAAGGACATTCAGAACATCTATATAGACAGCCTGAAGGGTTTCGGCATCGACACCGACTATCACGATATCCGTTTCGTCGAGGACGATTGGGAATCTCCCACGCTCGGCGCCTGGGGCCTCGGGTGGGAGGTGTGGCTCGACGGCATGGAGATCACGCAGTTCACCTATTTCCAGCAGGCGGGCGGCATAACCCTTTCGCCGGTGTGCGTGGAGATCACTTACGGCACCGAGCGCATCGCCATGTACCTTCAGGACGTCGACAACGTCTACGATATCAAGTGGAACGAGAATGTCCTCTATGGCGATGTCTTCCTCGACCCCGAAAGGGAATTCTCTGTCTACAACTTCGAGGAATCCGACCCCGTCATGCTCAGGAACCTCTTCGACATCTTCGAACAGGAAGGGGAAAAGCTTGTCAAGACCCGGGGGCTCATCTACCCGGCCTACGATTTTTGCCTGAAATGCTCGCATGTCTTCAACCTTCTCGACGCCCGCGGCGCCATCAGCGTGACGGAACGCGCCAATTACATCGCGCGGGTAAGGAACCTCGCGAAGATGTGTGCGGAACTATACGTGCAGAAGCGTGAAGAACTCGGTTTCCCCCTGCTCAAGCGATGACGGCTCAGCCTGCGCTAAGCGGCGGGAACATGGCAAGGAAATTAAGATCATGAGCGAATTTCTGCTTTTGGAGATAGGCACGGAGGAGATACCGGCGCGCTTCCTTGAACCAGCGAAGGAGGGGTTTTCCGGCCTCATCCGGGAGGCCTTCGCCAGTGCGCGAATCGCCTTCGGCGACATCAGCATACAGGCAACCCCGCGGCGCATGGCGCTCTTCGTCCAGGACGTCGCGGAGAAGCAGGCGGAAACGGTCACCGTGAAGTTCGGGCCCCCGTATAACCGCGCCTTTGACGATGCGGGGAATCCCACGAAGGCCGCCGTCGGCTTCGCCCGGTCCCAGGGGGTCGAGGTCGGCGACCTCACGAAGGGCGTCAAGGACGGCGTCGAGTTCATCACCGTCGAGAAACAGGAAAAAGGGATCCCCACCGTTGAGATGCTCCCCGCCCTCCTGCCCGACATCATCTCCCGCATCCCTTTTCAGAAGAAGATGCGCTGGGGCGCCGTGAACTTCGAGTACGCGCGGCCGGTCCAGTGGGTCCTGTGCCTCTTTGGCGGCACGCCCGTCACGTTCTCTGTCGCCGATGTCACAAGCGCGTCCGTGAGCTGGTGCCACCGCTTCCTGTCGCCGGGCCCCGTCGAGATAGGCCATCCGTTGGAATATGTCGACGCCCTCAGGAAGAACCACATCGTAGTGAATGAAGACGAGCGCATGGAGATCATACGGCAGGGGATTGCCCGCATCGAGGAAACAACGGGCGGAAAGGCTCTCCGGGACGAGGAACTGGTGAGGGAGATCCTCTACATCACCGAATATCCCTATCCCCTGAAAGGCTCCTTCGACGCGATGTACCTCGATATCCCGAAAGAGGTGCTCGTCAACGTCATGAAGAGCCACCAGCGGTACATCCCCATCGAAGACGCTTCGGGACGGCTCATGCCCTGGTTCATATTCTTCGCCAACACGGCCCCGAAGGACGATGCGAACGTCATACGGGGGAACGAGAAGGTGCTCCGCGCGCGCCTCGCCGACGCACGCTTCTTCTTCGAGGAGGACGTGAAGGCAAGGCTGGCTGACAGGTACGAACGGCTTGCCTCCATCGTGTTCCATGTCAAGATCGGTACCCTGAAGGACAAGATGGAGAGGGTAAAGGCCATCGCCTTATATCTCGCGTCCGTCGTCGACCATGGGATCGCACAGAAGCTAGAAAGGCTCGTCCCGGTGATGAAGACCGATCTCGTCACACACATGGTGGGAGAGTTTCCCGAGCTGCAGGGAACGATGGGCCGCATCTACGCGCGTATCGAGGGAGAGGACGACGAGGTGGCCCTCGCGATAGAGGAGCACTACCTGCCCACGGGCGGCAACGGCAGCCTTCCCCGCACCGCGACGGGCGCCATCGCCGGCATAGCGGACAAGATCGATTCCATCGTCTCCTTCTTCTCCGTCGGGATCACCCCCACGGGCAACCTCGACCCCTATGCCTTGAGGCGGCAGTCGCTCGGCATCATCAAGATAGCCATCGACAGGAAGCTGCATCTGCCCCTCACGGCGCTCATCGAAAAGGCCTTCGAGGCTGGACGGAGCATTCCAAAAAGGCTCGCCCTCGAGGAGACGAAGACCTCCCTCCTCGACTTCATCACCACGCGGTTCAAGTTCTCCATGCTGGAAGAAAACCACAATCAGGATTTCGTGGAGAGTGTCCTGCCCTGCGTAGCGAGCGATATATACGACGGCTACCTGCGGCTCGTTTCCCTGGAGACCCAGAGGTCCATGGAGGATTTCGAGCGCCTCATGGTGGGTTTCCGGCGCGTCTTCAACATCACGAAGCAGATCACGGAAGAGATGACCGTCGATCCGGCCCTTCTGGTACTCGAGGAGGAAAAACGGCTTTTCAACCTCCACGCCGCACAAAAGGATGCCTTTTACGGGCTCATGGGGAAACGCGACTACGATGGGGCCCTCGCGGTCCTCGTCGGCTTCAAGGAGACCATAGACAACTTCTTCGACAAGGTCTTCGTCATGGACAAGGACGAGGCCGTGAAGTCGAACAGACTGGCACTTCTCACGCATATCAAGAACATGTTCTTGACCTTTGCTGATTTTTCAAAGATACGCTTCGAATAAAGGAGGAAACATGGCAAAAACCAATAAATACGTGTACTTCTTCGGCGGAAAGAAGGCTGAAGGCAATCTCAAGCTCAAGAACCTCCTCGGCGGGAAGGGTGCCGGCCTCGCGGACATGGTGAACCTGGGCATACCCGTGCCGCCGGGATTCACCATAACCACCGACGTCTGCACCCTCTTCTACAAGGCCGGTATGAAGCTTCCCAAGGGCCTTGAGAAGGAGGTCGCCGACAACATCAGAAAGGTGGAGAAGATCATGGGCGCGAAGTTCGGCGACCCGAAGAACCCCCTTCTCTTCTCCGTCCGGTCCGGCGCCCGGGTCAGCATGCCGGGCATGATGGATACCGTCCTCAACCTGGGCCTCAACGAAAAGACCGTTGAGGGCCTCGCGAAGCTCACGAAGAACCCCCGCTTCGCCTATGACTGCTATCGCCGCTTCGTGCAGATGTACGGCGATGTCGTCCTCGGCCTCAAACCCGCGAACGAACACGAACACGACCCCTTCGAGGTGATAATCGACAGGAAGAAGAAGGCAAGGAAGATCACCTTCGACACGGACCTCACCGTCGATGACCTCAAGGACCTTGTCAAGGAGTTCAAGAAGGCCATCAAGCAAAGGCTCGGCGTCACCTTCCCCGAGGACCCCATGGAACAGCTCTGGGGTTCCATCGGCGCCGTCTTCAAATCCTGGAACACCGACAGGGCCGTCGCGTACCGCCAGCTCAACGACATTCCCGGCGACTGGGGAACGGCCGTCAACGTGCAGTGCATGGTCTTCGGGAACATGGGCGAGGACTGCGGCACCGGCGTCGCCTTCACGAGGAACCCCTCCACGGGTGAAGACCTGTTCTACGGCGAGTACCTCATCAACGCGCAGGGCGAGGACGTCGTGGCCGGCATCAGAACACCCCTTCCCATCAACAAGAAACAGAAGACCGACAAGTCCGTCAAGTCCCTCGAAGAGGTCTGGCCGGACATATACAAGCAGGTCATAAAGATAAGGAACACGCTGGAGAAGAACTATCGCGACATGCAGGACGTGGAGTTTACCATCCAGAACAGGAAGCTCTGGATGCTCCAGACAAGAACGGGAAAGCGCACCGCCTTCGCGGCGTTCAAGATCGCCGTCGACATGGTCAGGGAGAAGTTCATCACGAAGGAAGAGGCCCTGATGAGGGTGGAGCCGGACCAGCTCAACCAACTTCTTCGCCCCATTTTTGATCCAACCGAAAAAGCCAAGGCCCTGAAGGCAGGTAACCTGGTCTCGAAGGGACTCAATGCCGGTCCCGGCGCAGCCGCCGGCAAGGTGGTCTTCAACGCACAGGACGCCGAGGCGTGGGCAGCCCGGAAGGAGGAGGTCATCCTTGTCCGCATCGACACATCCCCCGAGGACATCCGCGGCATGAACGCCGCCCAGGGTATCCTCACCTCCCGGGGTGGCATGACATCGCACGCCGCCCTCGTGGCGCGGCAGATGGGGAAGGTATGCGTGGCCGGATGCGGTGATCTCGACATCGATTACGCGAAGAAGGTCATCAGGGTCAATGGGAAGATCATCAAGGAAGGCGAATATGTCTCCATTGATGGTACGACAGGAGAGGTCTTCTCGGGCCAGATCAAGACCAAGCCCTCGGAAGTCCTCCAGGTCATGATCGACAAGACACTGAAGCCTTCAAAGTCGCAGATCTACCAGGATTTCGCCCTCCTCATGAAATGGGCCGACGAGGCCCGCAGGCTCGGCATCAGGACGAACGCCGACCAGCCCGGCCAGGCGGCGATAGCCGTCTCCTTCGGCGCCGAGGGCATAGGCCTTTGCAGGACGGAACACATGTTCTTCGAGGGCAACCGCATCGACGCGGTCCGCGAGATGATCATCGCCGATGACGAGGCGGGCAGAAGGAAGGCACTCGCGAAACTGCTGCCTTACCAGAAGAAGGACTTTGTCGGCCTCTTCACGGTCATGAAAGGCCTTCCCGTCACCATCAGGACCCTGGACCCGCCTCTCCACGAATTTCTCCCTCACACGGAAAGGGAGATGCGGGAGCTCGCCAGGAAGATGGGCATCCCCTATGAAAAGGTCCTCTCCAAGGTGGAAAGCCTCCACGAGGCGAACCCCATGCTCGGCCACCGCGGCTGCCGCCTCGGCATCGTCTTCCCCGAGATCACCGAGATGCAGGCCCGGGCCATCTTCGAGGCCGCATGCGAGGTGAAGAAGAAGGGCACGAACGTGAAGCCGGAGGTCATGATACCCCTCGTCGGCAACATCAACGAGCTCAAACTCCAGAAGGCGATCGTTGAAGACGTCGCCAACGAGATACTGAAAAAGAACAAGGTGAAGATCGACTACATGATCGGCACCATGATCGAGATACCCCGCGCGGCCATCACAGCCGATGAGATCGCCCGGGAGGCCCAGTTCTTCTCCTTCGGGACGAACGACCTCACCCAGATGACGCTCGGCATGAGCCGCGACGACGCCGGAAAATTCCTGAGCGACTACGTGAAGAAAGAGATCTACGCCTTCGACCCCTTCCAGAGGATCGACGAGGGCGGCGTGGGCAGGCTCATGGAGCTTGGCGTGGCCCTGGGCCGCGGCGTTCGCAAGAACCTCAAGATCGGGATCTGCGGCGAGCATGGCGGTGAACCGAATTCCGTCGAGTTCTGCCACAGGACGGGCCTCGACTACGTGAGCTGCTCGCCCTTCCGTGTCACGATAGCAAAGCTGGCTGCCGCCCGGGCAGCCCTGAAGGAAAAACAGGCAAAACCGAAAAAAGCGGCAAAGAAGAAATAGTATCTTTTCGACAGGCCCCGCGGGTCCGGCAAGACCTGCGGGGCCTGTCGTTTTCTTCCCCGCTCGCCGAACAGTATGTCTTGCGTATTCCACCCTACTTATCCCATGTTCTTTCCTCCCTTCGATCTCTCCGTTGTTGTTAAACATTCCGCCACCTGGCCGATAACACTTACAGTCTCCTTTGCGGATCCTGGAGAAAACCGCACAAGCCGGCTTTTGCCTGCAGGAGCACCAGTGGAGCTCAATGAAAAGATCTTCGTCATCTCTGCGTGAAAATCCCGAAAAGATGGCAGGACAGTGTATCCGGCGCCTGCGGCAGGCGACAGGAGAGAGTCCCGCCGAAGCGGGAAGGTATACCGCCGCTGCTCGCCTCCTTGTCGAGGGACTCGCGGACAGCCTGGATACGATGGACCCCGGGAGGTTCATGCGTTCCATGGATGCCTGCCGGGACGCCCAGGCGACCGCACCGGACTCATCTTCATTCCCTCTTCCCGGCATCATGGAGGCCCTGGAGGAAATGGTCATGGAGCAGGAGCACGATGCCGAACAGGCCCGATTCCTCTGGGGACTCTTTCATGAGGCCCGGCGGAGAAACACTCCGGCAGCCGTCCCGAAGACCTCCGGGGACGAGAGAAAATCGGGCGAGACCGCACTTGCCGAATTGAAGAAAGAGGTAGCGGAGAGAAGAAAAGCCGAGAAGGAGCTCCGGGAAAGCGAACGCCGCTTCCGCGACATCGCCGAGTTCGTTCCCCAGGTCATCTTCGAGATGGATACCGACTGCATGCTGACCTTCGTCAACAGGCAGGCCTACGACATTTACGGATACACCCCCCGTGAGGTAAGGAAAGGCATCATGGGTCTCGACCTCGTCCACCCCGCGGACCTCCCCAGGATCCGGAAAACCCTTCAGGCGATAGCCGAGGGAACACCATCGACGGGAAGCGAGTTCACCGCCGTCAGGAAGGACGGGACCACCTTTCCCGTCATCGCCCACGTCGCGCGCGTCATGAAAGGCGGAAGATTCGCCGGCTGGCGGGGCATCATCGTCAACATAACCGAAAGAAAACAGGCCGAGGAAAGGTTGAAGGAAAGCGAGCGGAAGTTCCGCGACATCGCGGAGCTCTCCCCTCAGGTCATCTTCGAGCAGGATCCCGATGGCGCGGTCACGTACACCAACAAACGGGGCCTAGAGCTTTTCGGGTATACCGAGGAGGACCTCACCGGCGGCACCGTGACGGGGATGGACCTTTTCCCCGAGCATGAACACGCACGGGTGCGCGAGAACCTCGCGAAGATCGTTGCCGGGGAGAGAGAGACCGCGGGCAATGAATACATGGTGAAAAGAAAGGACGGCACCACCTTTCCCGCCATCATCTATACCATCGCCATCTTCAGCCGGGGCGAATTGACGGGTCTGCGCGGTGTCCTTGTCGACATCACGCAGCTGAAGAAGGCCGACAGGGAACTCCGCGAACGGGAACGAAGGTTCAGGGACCTCGCGGAATCTGTCCCCCAGGTCATTTTCGAAATGGACGAGATGAGGAGGATCACCTTCGCCAACAGGCAGGCCTTCGAGATATTCGGATATGACGAAAAGGACCTCCTCGGGGGCATCGACGCCTTCTCCCTCTTCATCCGCGAAGACATTCCAAGAATGACTGACAACCTTCGAAAGATAGCCCGGGGGGAGGCGTCCTCGGGCAATGAGTACACCGCCGTCAGGAAGGACGGCACATCGTTCCCCGTCATAATCCATGTCGCGCGGATCATGGATGACGGCCGGCTCATGGGTTTCAGGGGAATGATCGTGGACATCACGCAGCGGAAGAAGGTCGAGGAGGACCTTCGGGAAAGCAGGCAATTCTTTCGGGACATCGCCGACCGTATCCCCGGCGTCATCTTCCAGTTCTACGCGAGACCGGATGGAGAGATGGGCCTTTCCTATATCGGCCGGACCGCGAAAGAGCTCTTCGGCTTCGAAACCAGCACTTCCCGCCCCTTCGAGCGGTTTCTCGATAGACTCAGCCCCGACTGCCGGGAACCCTTCCTCGATTCGATCAAGGAAGCCGTCGCGAACGAGCAGGATTGGCAATTCGAAGGTGAGTTCATAAGACCGACGGGGGAGATCATATCCTTCGCGGCCATGTCACGTCCCTCACGGGTCGGCGAAACGCTGAGGTTCAACGGCGTGCTCCTCGACATAACCTCGCGTAAAGGCGCGGAGGAACAGCTCAGGGAGAGCGAAAGGAAGTTCAGGGACATCGCGGAGCTTTCTCCCCAGGTGATCTTCGAGATCGACGCGAAAGGTTCCGTCACCTTCGTGAACAAACCGGCCTTTGAGTTCTTCGGATACAGGGAAAGCGACCTTCCCGAGGGGTTCAACTGCTTCGAACACCTCGCTCCGGAAGACCTGCCGAGGGCAATGGCAAACCTCCAAAAGGTGGCTGAAGGCGGCCCCTCGGTCGGCAATCAGTACACGGGCGTCAAGAAGGACGGGAGCCGGTTCCCCACCATCATCTACGTTACGAGGATCATGAAGGACAGCAGGCTCACCGGCTACCGCGGGATCATCATAGACATATCGGAACGCATTCGGGCCGAAGAGGCCCTCAAGCAGGGCGAAAAGCGCTTGCGGCAGATAATCGACCTCGTACCCCACTTCATCTTCGCCAAGGATATCGACGGAAGGTTCATACTTGCCAACAAGGCCGTGGCTGACACTTACGGCACCACGGTGGAAGACCTGATCGGCAAGGTGGATGCGAGGTTTTCGCCGTCCGATGAAGAGGTAAGGCATTTCAGGAACGACGACCTCGATGTGATGATAACGGGCTCGAGAAAGCACATCCCCGACGAGTCCATCACGGACGCGCAGGGGAATGTGCGCTATCTCGAGACCGTCAAGATCCCTTTCACCTTTTCGGGGACGCAGACCCCCGCCGTCCTGGGTGTGTCCGTGGACATCACGGAACGGAAGAACGCGGAACGCGCCATCGCCCGGTCCGAACAGGAGCTGAGGACGATCGTCGCCGCCTCTCCCATCGGGATCGGCCGGGTGCGCGACAGGATCTTTGAGTGGGCGAATGAGGCAATGTGCAATATCACGGGATATGCCATAGACGAACTTACCTGGAAAAGCACCCGTCTCCTCTACAAAGAGGATTTTGAATTCGAGCGGATGGGCAAGGTACTCTATCGGGACTTCCAGGGCGAGGCCAAATGGGTCAGGAAGGATGGGCAGGAACTCGACGTGCTCGTGCAGTTGTCGCCGACAGAAGGCGGGGCCTACATCTTCACGGCCACTGACCTGACGCGGCTGAAACGGGCTGAAAGCACGCTCAAGTTCACCCAGTTCTCCGTCGACAAAGCCGTGGACAGCATCTACTGGATCGACAGCACCGGCAGCATCGCTTACGTTAACGACAGCGCATGCCTCTCGACGGGATACGACTGCGACGAGCTTCTCTCGATGAAGATCCACGAGATCGATACGGAACATGCGGCTCAGAACTGGCAGCAATACTGGAAGGACATCTCCAGGAAGGGCTCCGACCAGTTCGAATCAATGCACCGCAGGAAGGACGGGACCACTTTCCCGGTGGAGGTGAGCGTCAGCTACCTTCCATACGATGAGTTCGAATACGTCTGCGCCTTTTCGCGGGATATCACCGAGCGCAGGAAGGCTGAGGAAGCCCTGAAAGACAGCGAGGAACGCTGGCAGTTCGCGCTCGAGGGTGCCGGGGACGGCCTGTGGGATTGGGACGCGCAGACCGGCACCGTTTATTTTTCAAGGCAGTGGAAGGAGATGATCGGCTATACCGAGGGCGAGATCGGCGATTCCATAACGGAATGGGACCTGCGCCTTCACCCCGAGGACAGGGATGCAGTACACGCCCGGCTTAACGACCACCTGGAAGGCGGGTCATCCGTCTACACCAGCCAGTACCGAATGCTGTGCAAGGACGGCACCTACAAATGGATACTCGACAGGGGCAAGGTCGTACGGTGGACCGGGGATGGCAGGCCGCTTCGCGTCATCGGGACCCACACGGACATAACGGAGCATAAGAGGACGGAGGAGCGGCTGCGCTTGGACGAATCCCGGACGGAGACCCTCCTGAAGCTCAACCAGATGGGCAACCGGCCCCTGGAAGAGATAACGGGCTTCACCCTCGAGGAATCGATCCGGTTCACGAAGAGCGCCATCGGCTATCTCGCGTTTCTCAACGACGATGAATCCGTCCTCACCATGCATTCCTGGTCGAGACAGGCCATGGAGCAGTGCCGCACACAGGACAGACCCGTATCATACCGGCTGGAGACAACGGGCATCTGGGGAGACCCGGTGCGCAAGCGAAGGTCCATCATCACCAACGACTTCTCGGCCCCGGGCGTTCCCCGCACAAGCTATCCCGAAGGCCACGTAGAGGTGAGGCGACACCTGGGAGTTCCCATCTTCGACGGGGAGAGGATCATCGCCGTTATCGGCGTGGGCAACAAGGAGGAGGAATACGGGGAAACGGATATCAACCAGCTGCAGCTCATGGCGCAGGGGATGATCCGGCTTCTGAAAGAGAAGGCGGCCCGGGAGGCCTTAAGCGTCTCGGAGTCCCGCCTGAGGGCGATCATCGACAGCGCCAGAGACGCCATCTTCATCAAGGACAGGAACCGCCGCTACATCGTGGCCAACAAGGCAATGTCGGGACTCTTCGGCATTCCCATGGAAAAGATACTGGGCACCTCCGACCGGGACCTTTTTCCCGACGAAGCGGCTGACCACATCGAAGAGGTCGATAATCGCGTGCTCCAGGGCGAGACGATCGAGGAAGAAGTGGCGCGGCCCGCGAGGGGTGTTGTCTATGTCTTCCACACCATCAAGGTCCCCTTGAGGAACGAGCGGGGAGAGATAACAGGCCTTTGCGGCATAGCCCGCGACGTCACAGAGCGGAAGCACCTGGAATCACAGCTCCTGCAATCGCAGAAGATGGAGGCGGTGGGGACCCTCGCGGGAGGCGTGGCCCACGACTTCAACAACCTCCTGAGCGCCATCATGGGATACGCAAGCCTCCTGCAGATGAAAATGGACAAGGACAACCCTCTTTACAGCTACGCCTCCCAGATACTCGCATCGTCAGAAAAGGCGGCCAATCTCACCCAGAGCCTCCTCGCCTTCTCGAGGAAACAGGTCATCAACCTCAAGCCCGTGGTGATAAACGAGACCGTGGAGAAGCTACACCGTCTCCTCGAGAGGCTCATACCGGAAGACGTGGAGTTCAGGATACAGAAGAATTCCGAACGCCTTGTCGTCATGGCGGACCCGGGACAGCTTGACCAGGTGGTCATGAACCTCGTCACGAACGCCCGCGACGCAATGCCCCGGGGAGGGAAGCTGACGATCACCGTCGACCGGGCCACCGTGGGCAACGAGTTCATCGCGGCACACGGATACGGCAAAACCGGGGAATACGCGCTCATCGCCATCTCCGACACGGGTATCGGCATGGACAGCAAGGTAATGGAAAAGATCTTCGAGCCCTTCTTCACCACGAAAGGTGTGGGGCGGGGCACCGGCCTCGGGCTCGCCATCGTCTACGGCATCATCAAGCAGCACAACGGTTACATAGACGTCACGAGCCGTCCCGGCGAGGGAAGTGTCTTCTGCGTGTACCTTCCCCTCGTGTGGCTCGAGCCGGCGGACGAGGAAGAGTCCGCCTCCATCATCGGCGGCACGGAGACCATCCTCATTGCCGAGGACAACGCCGATCTCTGTGAACTGTCCCTCAAGGTCCTGGAAGACCACGGATATACCGTCCTCCCCGCGAAGGATGGAGCCATGGCCGTCGAGACCTTCCGACGCCACAGGGACGAGATCGCCCTCGTGATCCTCGACGTCGTCATGCCCAGGATGAACGGCAAAGAGGCGTGCGAGGCTATACGTCTTATCGACCCCTCCACGAGGGTCATATTCACGAGCGGGTACACGGACGACATAATCCAGGAAAAAGGGATGCTCAACGAAGAATACGACTTCCTCGGCAAACCCATAACCCCGGCAACCCTCCTCAGAAAGATAAGGGAAGTGCTGGACAGGCAGTAGGGAAAGACCTTAAAGACCTTGCCTCACGCCCGTTCGTCGCTGAAGCTCCTCTCTCAAGCCCGCAGAGGACGCAGAGAAAAGAATGGTTTTAACTTAGGACGGGAGTGATGGGGGAGGGGATGGGAAGGTGTGGGGGGGGTGAGGTAGTGTGGGGGTTGGAGGATGGAGTATAGGAC
>LVAA01000113.1 GCA_001603955.1 Syntrophobacterales bacterium Delta_02
CTTTAGACCTCTATCTCCATCCCGTCGTATGCCAGGTCTACGGTCATGGTGCTTTGGGGGTCGTAGATCTTGAGGTAGCGTCTCGTGTCGCTGAGGAAGGTTTCCAGGGTGGGATCGTCGATGGTTGGTTCGTTGTGAAAGAGAATAAGGTGCCGGACCCCCGCCTTCGCCCCCAGCTCGACAGCGACGATATTGTTCGAATGGCCCCAGTTCTCCTTCACGGAAAAGGCATCAAGCAGGGGATACTGGGCATCAATGATGACGAGGTCGGCATCCCGGAAAAATCCGACGAACCGGCTCTCGTCGGCGGAACCCTCCTCCTGGTGCTCGCTGTCGGTGGAGTAGACAACGCTCCTGCCCCCGATCTCGAACCGGTAACCGTAGGAATCGCCGGGATGGTTCTGCGATATGGGCAGAACCTGGAAACCCGCGACCTCGTAATACCTGCCGGGTTCAAGCCTCCTGAAGCTCACGTCGGCCTTCGCGGGAAGTGGTATATTGGCGCATTCCCTCTGGCGATCAAGGGCGCCCTCCATGTCGGAATGGCCGCCGTGGATCACTATCCTGTTGCCTTCCCCGTAAACAGGCATGAAGAAGGGAAATCCCTGGATATGGTCCCAATGGAGATGAGAAATAAAGATATTGAAGACTCGCGGTCCCTCGTGAGGGGTCTCTCCGGCCGTTGAAGCGAGGCGGCGAGAAAGGTCCCTGATCCCCGTGCCGGCGTCGCATATCACATACTCCGTTCCGCCCGTTATCTCGACACAGGGCGTGTTCGTACCGTAGTAACCCGCCAGGGAAAAAGGGAGTTCTTTCTCCGCGAACGCCCGGATGTCCTCATCGCCCGCGAAGCTTCTCCCCTTAAGACCCTTCAGGACCCCGAACATCTTCTCCTGCAGGTTAAGCGTGTTCGCCGCCGCGGGCAGCGACCCCCGCGTACCCCAGAAATGCACCTTCATCATAACCTCCATCCAGGCCGCGGCGGGATTCCCGGCCCGGGATGTCAATATACAATAGTCGGGGAAAGGGGAAATTACAAGGACAATCTGGATGGACCGCGCGATGTCGCTCGTCCCGGGCGTTACTGCACGGTCCCGACATCGAGCACGCTGCGGATGGCCTCCGCCAGATCTTCCTTTGAGAGGGGCTTCGTGATGAATGCCCTGATGCCGGCCTCTTTCGCGATCTCCGGCGATACGGTCGCGCTGTGACCGGTGCAGAGGATGACGGGAATATCGCCCCGTATGCCCAGAACGTGCTTCGCCAGGTTGAGACCGGTGAGCCCCGGCATGATCTGATCGGTGATAACGAGGTCGAAAGAGGAAGGATCGGATGAGAATATCTTCAACGCCCGGATGCTGTCCGTCACCGCCGTCACCCGGTAGCCGAGGGACTCCAAAAGATCGTGGGCGAGCTCGACAAGGAGGTCCTCATCGTCCACGAAGAGCACCCGCTCCGTTCCTCCGGGGATACGGCGGGGAAGAGGGGCTTCCGATTCGGGGCCCGCGCCAGCTTTTGGCAGAAGGACACGAAAGGTGGAACCCACCCGCGGCTCGCTCTCGACAGTGATGGTGCCGCCAAGGCCCTTGACGATCCCGTAAACTACGGCAAGGCCCATGCCCGTACCTTCACCGATCCCGCGGGTTGTGAAGAAGGGTTCGAAAACCCGCTTCACCACGTCGGGGGTCATGCCGTTTCCCGTATCCTTCACCGCGAGTTCCAGGTATGCACCCGGCTTCACTTCGGGGTCTTCGAAAGGGAAAGGCGGCGCGAGATCGACCTCGCCCAGCGAGATATGGAGGACTCCTCTCCTTCCCCTCATCGAGTGCGCCGCATTTGTGGCAAGGTTCATCAGGATCTGCTGCAGCTCCACGGCGGACGCGTTCACCTGATCCATGGTGGCGCTTATGTCGATAAAGATCTCAATGGTGGCCGGGAAAGATGCCCTGAGCAGGTTGCATGTCTCGTTGATGATGGGAGACAGGGAGATCGGCGCCCTCTCGTGTTCGGCCTTCCGGGAGAAGGTGAGGATCTGCTTGACGAGGTCACGTCCCCTGAAGGAAGCCTTGAGGATCCTTCTGACGTATTCCCGCAGGTGGCTGTCCTCGGGAAGGTCCTCCTCCACCATTTCCGTGAACCCGATGATCCCGGCGAGGATATTGTTGAAATCATGGGCTATCCCTCCCGCGAGGGTGCCGATGGCCTCCATCTTTTGGGACTGCCTGAGGCGCTCTTCGAGGGACTGACGTTCTTCCGTCTCGCGCTTCAACGACAGGTAGGCCTTCTCGAGTTCCGCCGTGCGCTCCAAAACACGCTCTTCAAGCTCGTCACGGGCCCTGAGCAGCGTCTCCTCGGCACGTTTCCGGCCGGTAATGTCCCGTGAGGTGGTGGCGAGATAGAGGGGTGCCCCCGTTTCGGGGTCGTGGACGACAAAGGTCATGGCATTGACGTGCATGATCTCGCCGGAGGTGAGATTGCTATAACCCAGCTCCCCTTCCCAGGAACCATCCTGTTTCAGAGCCGGAAAGACCTCATGAAGCATCTTTTCCTTGAAAGGTTCATCCAGGAGATCGATAACGCTCATACCGACCATCTCTTCCCGGGACGATCCCACCATCCTCGCACCCATCTCGTTGACGTACACGATCTGTCCGTCAAGTGTGGCGAGACCGACAAATTCTTTGGAGTGGCGCACCACCGCGGCGAGTTTGCTCAGCTCCGCCTCCAACCTCTTGCGCTCCGATATCTCTATACCCATCCCGCCCACGTATCGCTTGCCCGAGGAATCCCGGAAGGGAAAGCGGAAGTTCCACCACCAGGAGCGGCTCCCATCCGGATTCATCGTGTCTTCGACAACGTCGATCGTTTGCTCCGCGGAGAGAACGGCAAGATCGCTCTCCCGAAACCTGGCGGCCATTTCGGGAGGCCACAGTTCGAAATCGGTCCTGCCGTACCAATCCTTCGAACCAGCATAGAACCTGTGTTGCAGGACACGATTGAGGTAGACGTGACGCCCTTCCTCGTCCTTGAGCCAGGCTATGGCGGGACCGTTGTCCATAAAGGCCCGGAACAGATCCTGGAAGCCGTGAACGTCCGGTGTTCCCGTCTCACCAGGGGTTGTGGGGCAGGATAGTCCCTGTTCGCGGTCTTCTTGTCCCGTTGTCCCCGTACCGGGTGTTCTAGCCTTCTGTCCTCGTCCGGCCGCTGATTTCGGCCCTGGGTCGTCCCTGTTCATGGAACACTCCTTCAACGAGTCTGAAACCTTACCGAATCTATTCCATTTGCATTTATCTTCACTATACCCCCGTTTATCTGTCCGCGCAAGTGCTTAAACGTCCATCTCTGGAATTCCATTGGTAAATCCTCTATAATGTTTGTCACGGGAGGAGATCATGAATACCGAAACGTACGGCAGCGGCACCCCTGTTGTCTTCATCCATGGCGCAGGCGGCTCGGCATTATCCTGGCTTGCGCAGAAGGCCTATTTCGAGAGGTCGAACCGCGTGGTCCTCATCGACCTTCCGGGCCACGGCAGGTCGGACGATCCCTCCTCGAGTTCCATAGACGCTTACGCCGACGCCGTGGGGGACGCGCTTGAGGCCATCGCCTGCGGCCCGGCCTACATCGCCGGTCACTCCATGGGCGGTGCCGTCGCAATGCGCCTCGCCATGTCCCGGCCCTCTCTTGCGAAAGGGCTCATCCTCATCGGAACCGGCGCGAAGCTCAAGGTCTATCCCGAAATACTGGAGGGCATCCTCAAGGATAAAGAGGCAACGGCCCGAACGATCCTGGATACGGCCTTTTCCGACGCGGTGCCCTCCGCGCTCAAAGACAAGGTATTCGCGGAATACATGAAAAACGACGCCCTGACCATCTTCAACGACTTCACCGCCTGCGACGGTTTTGACCTCATCGGCAGACTCGACGCGATCGCGGTGCCGACCCTCGTCATCTGCGGCATGGCCGACCGCTTCACACCCCCCAAATACTCGCGTTACCTCGCCGCTAACATACCCGGGGCGCTCCTCACACTCATCGCCGACGCGGGCCACATGGTCATTATAGAAAAATCGGCCGAAGTAAACACAGCCATCGACAAGTTCGTGAACGCGAGAACGTAAAGTCTCAGGTCTCAGGTCTCAGGTCTCAGGTCTCAGGTCTCAGGTCTCAGGTCTCAGGTCTCAGGGAAAAAGACCGTTTCAGGTTTCAAGTTTCAAGTGAAAAGACCTGCAACCTTTACATTCCTTATTTGGCCTTCAACCTGGAACCTGAGACCTGAGACTTGAAACCGTCCTTTGTCCCTGAGACCTGAGACTTGGAACGGTCTTTGTATGCCGTCTCCTAAAGTGGAACACCTGTACAACAAAATGGGACTCTATAAAAGGGATTCAGCGCTTACCGGAGGTTGGGGACCCGTTACCTGGAACCTCGAACCTGGAACCTGGAACCTTGAACCTTGAACCGCCTTTCGGAGACATGAGGTCAAGGAGATGTTTTACCATATCCAGCCTTTCCGGCACTGTCAGACCGAGATAACAGGTGCTTCCCATCAAGACACTTATGATCTCCCTGACGAGTATCCTGTCCAGCATATCCACGCTCCCCGTTTCTGAAGAGCAATATCCATGCCAGAACCTGTGAGCACGGGTTCTCATGCGGGCATCGATCCCCGTGTTACCCACGAACACCCGTTTACGGACACTTTTCGGTCTTGAAACCCCCGGTTCGTGAAGGACGCTCACCGGGCATATCGGCCTGAACACGCTGGATCTGTACGTTTCCCGCTCTCGGGGCGGGCAAAGTCCACCTTCGATGGTCCTGTCGGGCACCGTGATCCTTGACCTGTCGTAACAACGTGACGCATTGTTGAGCAGTCCCCGGCCCACGCTGGTTATCGGGACCGCATTCGAGCCTGAAGATGCCCCCGTTGTTGATGTTGATGGTCCCGGCGGTTTGATCCTCATATGTTGGGTAAGTCCAGCGGAACGTGCCGATGTAGAGCGTGCCTGAGTTCGGCGGCACAAGTCTCCGGGCATGCACCGCAATCCTTTCACAATGAACCCATCTGTGCTATACTCTTCACGGTTTTGAGACATTTCGATACTACAATCCCTGCCCCGGAGAACCCGTTATGCCTTACGATCTGTGCAGAACCATCATCGACAATATGTCCCGCGTCATTGTCGGTAAGGAAAGGTCCATTGAGCTGCTCATGGTTGCCCTTCTCGCCGACGGCCATGTGCTTCTCGAGGACATCCCCGGCGTCGGCAAGACCCTCATCGCCAAGTCCCTCGCGAAGAGCATAGGTGCGACCTTCAAGAGGGTCCAGTTCACGCCGGACCTCCTTCCGTCGGACATCACAGGATTCAATGTCTACGATCAGCAGAAGGGTGAATTCATCTTCCAGTTCGGACCGGTCATGACCCACGTGCTTCTGGCGGACGAGATAAACCGGACCATCCCCCGGACCCAGTCGAGCCTTCTCGAGAGCATGGAGGAGAGACAGGTAACCGTCGACGGAAGAACGTATCCTCTCCCCCACCCCTTCTTTGTTATGGCCACCCAGAACCCCATCGACCTGGAAGGGACGTTCCCCCTGCCCGAGGCCCAGCTCGATCGTTTTCTCCTGCGCGTCCACCTCGGCTATCCGGGACAGGATGAAGAGGTGGCCATATTGAAGCGGTTCCAGGAAAACGATCCCCTGCGGGAGCTCGATGCCGTCGCCACGCCCGGGGAGGTCTCCCGGCTGCAAGAGATCAGAAAAGGTGTTCGCGTTTCGGAACCGGTCAGGAAGTACATAACCGATGTGGTCCGCGCCACGCGCGACAACCCCGCCTGTCACCTGGGAGCAAGCCCCCGGGGGTCTTTGGGCCTCATGCGCGCCGGGCAGGCGATGGCCATACTGAAACAGCGGGAGTATGTCCTTCCCGATGATATCAAGGAACTGGCCCTTCCCGTCCTTGCCCATCGCCTCATACTTCACGAAGAGGTCCGGCTCCAGGGCAGGTCGCAGGAACAGGTTGTCGGGGAGATAGTCAGCACCGTTCCCATTCCTGCCGAAGGGGCCTGATGGAAGCGATCAGCCGGAGGCCCTCGAGCCTCTTCATATCCATTCCCGTGCTCACCCTGGGAGTACTTCTCCTCATCACGGCACTTGTATACAAACAGAGAGACCTTACGATACTCACGCTTCTCGTCCTTTGCATCGCGGCAGGAGCGAAACTCTGGACGGCCTTCGGCCGCCGCGGTACGCAATGCAGCACCGGTGCGGACAGAAAACGGGTCTTTCCCGGAAACGGGATCGAACTCAGGCTCACCCTCAGAAGCACCACTTTTCTTCCTCTCTGGGTTGAGGCCAGTATTCCCCTTAACGGTCTTTGTCTTGCTTCGGGGGACGATCAAACTCGTCTCATCGGTGAGTCCGGCCTCTGGCGCGACACCGGAGATTTCCTGTGGGAAGTGACGGCCCCGCGCCGCGGGCTCTTCCGTCCCGGACCCATCGGTCTTGCCTGCGGCGATCTCTTTGGATTCTTCCCGAAGGAAAGTGAAGTGGGCGAACCCCTCGAGATCATAGCCTATCCAAGACTGGTTCCCCTCAAGCCCTTTTCGATCATCCGCAGGGATTTCTTCGGCATTCCGGGAGATTCCAGTCCCGTGCGCGATCCCGTTTACATACTCGGCACCCATGACTACCAGCACGGGCGGCCGGCGCGGTTCATACACTGGAAAGCGAGCGCTCGCAGACATATCCTCCAGGAGAAGGTCTTTGAGCCCACGGAACAGGAAAAGGTCCTCTTCGTCGTGACGGTGGAGGATTTCGCGCTTCGCGCCGCGACGGACGCATTTGAAAGAAGCCTCGAAGCGGTTGCATCCATGGCGGCGCTCTTCGACAGGGAAGGTGTGGCCACCGGGCTCGTCACCGACGCGGCGATCGAGGGAACGGGGACATTTTTCAGGTCCGTCCGGCGGGATGCCGGCCATCTTGAATCGCTTCTCGAGACCCTGGCGCGCATCCGCATGGAGAAAGCGCGCGACCTCACGGAGGGGTTACGGGCGATGAGCACCCTTCCCTTCGGCGTCACCTGCCTGTGTTTCTCCCATCGGGCGGATGACTCGACCCGCGCGGTGGAGGAGCACTTCAGAAGGCGCCGGGTGCCTGTCACCTACTATGTCTGGGCTCCGTCCTCCGGGGAGAACAGGGACATGCGCCCCTCTGAGCACGGCTCCGTCCGATCCACCCGGGACCTCTTCGCACGCGAGGGGGAAGACGGGGAATGAGAGGAACCGAAAGAGCACTTCTTGCCGTGTGCGGCGCTGTCCTGGACTTCGTGTGGCTGTACGCCTGGGCGACGTTCTCCCTGATATCGCTGGGAAGAGGCGGCTTTCCGTTCGTCGACGCCGTGGTGATCTTCGCTGCCGCCGCCACGCTCACCTTCATCCACTCGGGCAGGGGCCTGAGGATCGTCACTGTCGGCCTTCTTCAGGGCGCGGGGGTCGTTCTGGCCGCCCTGTGGACCGTCCACACGATGAGCGGCGCGGCGACCCCTTTCCTCGACAGACAGTGGGTCACGGAGTTCTTCGGGACATCGCGCACTGCAACAGAGTGGCTCGGGCTGGGCATCGCCCTCTTCTGGAGCTCGGTCCTGTGGCTCGGCGGCAGCTTTTTCGCCGTGAGACCCCGGACGCACCAGAAGGTCTGTTCCCGCTTCGACCTCGGCCTGGCAGCCCTTTTCATTCTCGTCCTCATCAAGCTGGCGCTGGCAGCCAAAGGGATCGTATTTGCCGGAGACACGATGACGGGCCCGCTGGCTTTTGTCTTCTTTTTCTTCGGCCTCGTGGCCATAGGGATGACGAGGACAGCCGGCAGGGGAGTGCCCGGCCTGGTCCGCGGGCGGCGGAAGTTTGGCGCCATCCTGGGATTCATCTGTGCCGTTCTTCTTTCCGGGACGGGCCTCGTGGCCTTTTTCCAGCAGCCCCTCGCGCGGGCCGCGGGGACCGGTTACGGGCTCATCAAGAACGGAGCGGCGACGGTGGGCGGTGCCTTCCTGTGGCTCATGAAACTTCTCTATATGCCCCGGCAGGGGAGGCTCAGGGAACCCCCCTCGGGCTCCGGGTCGAGCATCTCCGACCATTTTATGCCTTCCGACAGCGCGCCGTGGGTCGAGACGGCGGGCAGGATAGCGGCATGGCTGTTCGGGACCGCGCTCGGTATCATGATGCTCATTGCGGCCGCGGCCGCCGTGTTCTGCGTCGTCAGATGGCTTCTTTCCCGCACGGAAAAAAGGACCGGGACAGCCGGTCCGAAGAACCCCCTCCCCGGTGTGGTCCTTCGGACCTGGCATTTCTTTCTCCGTTCTGCAAATTGGGTCCGCGGGCTGTTCAGGAAACACAGGACGGCGGCAGATGTTTACACGGCGCTCACAGCATGGTCCAGGCGAAGCGGCATACGGCAGTGCCGAAGCGAGACGGCGTGGGAATTCTCTTCACGGCTCTCGGGGATATTCCCTTCCCTGGGAAACGAGATAAGATCCATCACGGAGGCCTTCAACAGGGAGATCTACGGGGAAGTGACCATCACCGGCAGGGAGATGGCCCTCCTGAGGGCAAACCGGCGGAGACTCACCAGTCCTTCCCTCTGGCCGGCAAGGCTCAAGACCCTGATCCGGGGACAGATCACTCCTCGTTCCTGATGCGCTCCATCATGTCCTTGAAGTAAAGCTTCTTCTTCTTGAGAAGTCTCACCTCGAGTTCTTCGTCCTCGGTCAGGTAGGACTTCGCCTGAAGCATCTGAAGCTTCTCATCAAGCGACTTGTGCAGGATACGTGCTTCGTTGTACCGCTCTTCCTTGCTCTTCTTTTCTTCCATAGGCCTATAGTGTAAGCGGGGAAGGGGCGAGGAGTAAAGGGGAATGTGTTGCGGGTTGCGGGTTGCGGGTTGAAAAGAAACACTTCCGATGCCGTGGGGTTATGGGCGTTTCAGGCCCTGGAAGAGAGGGCTGCGGGAGCGTTCTGTTGCCTGCATCATCTCCGTCACGTAAGCGGGGCGCAGGCCGTCGCGCCAGCGCGGGTAGCCTCCCTGCCAGACATAAAGGATGAGGCCCTGGAAAACCCGTCTGTCAAAGAGGTAACCGCCGATATTCACCGCGAGACGCCGGTCGTCGCACGCGATGGGAATGGTACGCCTGCCTGCGTAAGGCCTTATCATCTCCTCGATGATGCCGCGAGTCTCAAAACCTTCCGGCTGCTGCCTGAACTTCTCCTCTTCGGCCGGGAAGGGAAACCGCTTGTAGACATCGCCGATGAACCCCCTGAACTCGATGCCGTGGATCGCTCTCATCAGGTCGCCGATGCGGCCGCGGTCAAGAGTGTAGGCATCGAGGCTCACCCTCGCGGGCCCGTCCGCCTCGAACGACGCCAGTTCCGAGACGGCCGCCGAAAAGTCATCGGCAAAGAAGAAGTGGACGTCGAGGAGCAGCATATCGGTGTCGATATTGAAAAACCCGAACGCCACCTCTCCATGGCTGAGGGAATGAAAGGCAAGGGGCATAGAACCTCCAGGTCGCAGGTCGCAGGTCGCAGGTCGCAGGTCGCAGGTCGCAGGTCGCAGGTCGCAGGT
>LVAA01000114.1 GCA_001603955.1 Syntrophobacterales bacterium Delta_02
ATATACAGGATATTCTACAATTATATTTTCAGGGTCATTCCTGAAAAGTGGTTTGCGAAGCTCTTTGTGATTCTACATCGGTTGGCCAGGGCTGCGGAGAAGAGATGATGGGTAATCCGGATATCGTTTTTTACCAACAGTATGCAGTGCCCTATTTTGGGGTGCTTTCGATCGCGGCCCATTTGAAGCAGAATGGCTTCTCGAGCGAGGTGATCATCGATACCCTGGAGGAGGATCCGGTAAATGCAATTCAAGCGTTAAGACCAAGACTTATCGGGATTTCCGTAATGTCTCCCGAGCACAAGTGGTTGATTGAGGTATCGCGGGCTCTCAAGTCGGCCCTTCCCGACGTAATTATAATCGTCGGAGGCGTGCATGCCATCTTTTATCCGGAAGATATTCTCTCAGGAGCACCGGTAGATATCGTCTGCCATAGCGAGGGTGAAAATGTTCTTGTAGAGGTAATGAGAGAGCTGAACAAGAGCGTCCCGGACCTTTCGGGCATTCCCGGGTTGTCGTACAGGGATGAACGGGGGAATATCCGGATGAATGAACGTGCCATGCTGGTACCATTCCGTGAAGATGTTATCGAGGACAGGGACATCTACTACGCCAGGTATCCTCAGCTAGGGAGGGATTCAGTCCATCGTTTCTTCTCCAGCAGGGGATGCCCGTTTAGGTGCAGCTTTTGCTATAACGCGAACATCCATGACATCTTCAAGGGTAAGGGAAAATATGTTCGGCAGAAGAGTGTGGAAAGCTTTCTGAAGGAGATAACCGAGGAATGCAAGAAGAGACGGATCAATTTTATATTCTTCTACGACGATCTCTTCACGTTCGACAAGAAATGGCTTAAAGAATTCCTGAAGGGATACAAGGAGAAAGTTGGAATTCCCTTCTGGTGTACGGCGAGGGCGGATGTTGTTGACGAGGAACGGATTGCGCTTTTGAAAGAGGCTGGATGCAGAACTGTCAGCTTCGGTATCGAAACGGGGAATGAGGATATAAGAAGAAGAGTCCTCAACAAGAAAATTAGTGACGAACAGATAATCGACTGCGGGAATCTCATTCACAAGTATGGCATGAAGAGCCAGACGGCGAACATGTTTTGTCTTCCCGACGAGAATGTTAAAGATGCGCTGAGAACCGTCGAGCTGAATATAAGAGCAAAGGCGGATTATGCCTTTACAGCTCTCTTCATGCCGTTTCCAAACACGGGCTTGACAAGGTATTGCATAGAGAGAAAGCTTCTTAAGTCTGACTATTCGCTGAAAGACCTTCCCTATTCATTCTTGACGAGCAGCGTTCTTGATATTCCCCGGAGACAGAAGAGCGTCATAAGGAATGTGCACAGACTTGCATATTTCTTCGTTAGGTCGCCTTTAACTTTCAGGATGTTCAAGAGAATAGTGTTCATGCGTTTTCTTGGTCCCTTGTTCGAAGTAGTGTTTTTGTTCGCTAACGTTTTGCGGCATAAGGAAGAACGGGGAATTACCTGGTGGGCAACCATTAGGTATGCATGGAGACTGAAAAAATCTTTTTGAGAAAGGATTTAAATGAAGGAAAGGAGAAGGTATAAACAACAGAAGAAGTACTGGGATCATGCTGGTGAGATCGGTTACGGAGAGGCACAATTCTCGACGAGAGCCGTGGAAGACCAGATAATGACCAAGCATTGGGGGGCGGTTGTCGATGCCGCAAAAGGTCTTGGATTGGGTGCTGATTCGACGATACTTGAACTTGGATGTGGTGATGGCAAGTTCTCTGAGACCGTCTTGTCGCGGCACTTCAAATTAATAACCGCTTTCGACATATCGGAGCCGGCGATTGAGCGCGCGACGAATAATTGCAGATCAGGGAAAGTGTGTTATCAGGCCCGCGACATAACCAAACACGAGTTTGAAGAGGGTGATCACTGGGACGGCGCCATTATGCTGGCGTTTCTTCACCATGTGAAGGATTATACGCCAGAGATAATCTCGAGAGTTGCGAGGGTATGTCCGAAAGCGGTGGTAGTTGAACCCAACGGAGGTAATTTGATTCGAAAAGCACTGGAGATCTTGCCATCGTATCAACGGGCCGGCGAGAGGAGTTTTAAACTGAACGAACTTGTCTCGATTTTCGAGGCCAACGGATACACGGTAAAGTCATTCCGAAGAATAACATTCATGCCGCCGTTTCTGCCGCCGTTTCTCTTGCCCCTTTTCAAAAGGCTGGAAGAGGTAGTGGAGTCTAGTCGGGTGCTTAATAGAATGTGTGCTACACATGTCTTGGGTTTTGAGCGTACTTCCGACCGGCGGAAGACCGAAACACTGTGAGAGTAACAGTGGGTTAACATCTTGCAATACTAGACATATTCTTATGAAAAATCGCGTCAAAGCTTCATGGTTGAGAAATATGGCCTGCATTTTACTGGCGGCTGCAATCTCACTGTGCTTGTTTTACCCTTTATTGTCAGGTAAGTATCTATATTACAGTCCGGAGTATGACATATACAGATCTTTCATGGTCAATTTCGTTGAGGCCCTGAGAGGTTTCGAGCTGCCGGTTTGGAATGAATATGTTGGAAGCGGATACCCGGCCGTGTATTTCGGGCAGTACCCGATAAATCAAAATACTATATTCTATATGATCTTTGGT
>LVAA01000015.1 GCA_001603955.1 Syntrophobacterales bacterium Delta_02
TTGACATCACCATCCAGCGCGTTTAAAATAGTCTGTTCAATAAGCTAAATACGGATAGCTTAAGCTGAATACGGGCAGCTTCATTTAAAATCAATAAGGAGGTTATGTATGGCAGACGCAACAGAAGAAACCAGATTGTATCCACCAACTAAAGAATTTGTCGATCAGGCATACGTGAAGAGCCGCGACGAATACGAGAAGATGTGGAAACAGTCCATTCAGGACCCGGAAACGTTTTGGGGCGGCATCGCGAAAGAGCTTCACTGGTTCAAGCCGTGGCTGAAGGTCAACAGGGAAGATTTCTCGAAGGGCGAAGTGGAATGGTTCATCGGCGGCAAGACCAACATCGCCTACAATGCCCTTGATGCCCAGGTCGAGAAGGGCAAGGGAGACAAGGTCGCCATCCTGTTCCAGGGCGAGCCGGAAGACGATGTCGTGAAACTGACCTACAAGGAAATGCTTTCCATGGTTTCCAAGTTCGCCAATGTGCTGAAGAAGAAAGGCGTCCGCAAGGGCGACAGGATTGCCATTTACCTGCCCATGATCTGGCAGCTTCCTGTTGTCATGCTGGCCTGCGCAAGAATAGGCGCCGTCCATACGATCGTTTTCGGCGGGTTCTCCGCTGAGGCGCTCCGCGACAGGATCCTCGACGCCGGCGCAAAGCTGCTCATCACCACGAACGGTTACTGGCGTTCGGGCAAGACCGTCAGCTCCAAGGCGAACGCCGATACAGCCTGCGATCTGTGCCTTGCGCAGGGCCACACCGTGGACAAGGTTGTCGTCGTCAAGAGGCTCGACAACTTCGACGTCCCGATGAAGGCAGGCCGCGACACCTGGTTCGAGGAAGAACTGGCGGCGGCTGACATCACCGACAACTGCCCCGCCGAGATGATGGATGCGGAAGATCCGCTCTTCATCCTCTATACATCCGGTTCAACGGGCAAGCCGAAGGGCGTTCTTCACACCGTCGGCGGCTACATGGTCTACGCATATTCAACCTTCAAGTACATCTTCGACTACAAGGACAAAGACGTTTTCTTCTGCACCGCCGACATCGGCTGGGTGACGGGCCACACCTACATCGTTTACGGCCCGATGACGAACGGCGCGACCTCGATCGTTTTCGAGTCCGTCCCGACATTCCCGAACCCCGACAGGTTCTGGCAGATCGTCGAGAAATTCAAGGTCAGCATTTTCTACACCGCCCCGACAGCCATCAGGGCCCTCATGAAGGAAGGCGAGAAGTGGCCGCAGGGCAGGAACCTCTCCTCCCTGAGACTCCTCGGTTCCGTCGGCGAGCCGATCAACCCCGAGGCGTGGCTGTGGTACCACAAGTATATCGGAGCAGAGAAATGCCCCATCGCCGACACCTGGTGGCAGACGGAGACGGGCGGCATTCTCATCACATCTCTCCCTGGCGCATGGGCGGGAAAACCGGGCTACGCGACGCTGCCGTTCTTCGGCGTTGACGCCCGCGCGCTCCAGTCAAGGCCCGACGCAAGCAAACCTGCGGAAGACGCACCTGTCAACGAGCAGGGCGAGCTCTGCATCGGCAGGTCATGGCCTGGCATGATGAGGGGTGTTTTCGGCGAACCCGAAAGGTTCTTCAATACTTATTTCGTCCAGCAGCCGGGGTTCTATTTCTCCGGTGACGGTGCGTTGAGGGACGAGAACGGCTACTTCAGGCTGATGGGCCGTATCGACGACGTCGTCAACGTATCAGGCCACAGGATGGGGACCGCAGAGGTCGAGGCAGCCCTCAACTCCTTCAACACGGCAGTTGCGGAATCCGCCGTTGTCGGCTTCCCGCACGAAGTCAAGGGCGAGGACCTCTACGCATACATCATCCTGAAAACAGGCGTTGAGGGAACGGATGCTCTCAAGAAAGAGCTCGTTGCCCACGTCAGGAAAGAGATCGGTCCGATCGCATCACCGGGCAAGATCCAGTTCGTACCCGGTCTGCCGAAGACACGCTCCGGCAAGATCATGAGAAGGATCCTGAGAAAGGTCGCCTCCGGCGAGCTCGATCAGCTTGGCGATACCACAACGCTGGCAGATCCGTCAGTTGTCGACGACATCGTGAAGGGCAGGCAGTAAGACCGGCCCGCCTTCTTGAAAGGCAATGCGAGGCCCCCGGGATCATACCCGGGGGCCTCTTTTTACGGGGGGGTTATTCATGGATGCAAGAGATTCATCGCCGCACACAAGCCTCTGTCGGTTGAGCACGACGGAGGCCTATCACCGGCAGGACCTCAGCAGCCTCGGCTGGGAGCTGACGGTCTGCAACTCCCTGTATCCCGCCGGCACGCCGGCACGAAGCGTCCTTGTTCGCGATGCCTCTTACGGGGAGCTTCTCTATGATCACCTCCGGCGTTTCATTCCCCTTGACAGGATCACCTCTGTCCTGGAGATTGGCGGAGGCTACGGGTATCTCATGAAGGACTTCCTCGCCAGGAACGGCAGGCTGCGTCCCTTGATGCTCGATATCTCGCCATCGCTCCTTGAAAAGCAGAAGGAGACGCTGGCAGGCCGCGACGTGTTCTGGCTACTCGCAGATGCCCTGGAGATGGACCCGGCCCTTCTCGGGCGGCACGAACTGGTGATACTCAATGAGAACCTTGGGGATTTCCCCACGGTTGTGGATATTGACCACCGTATCCTGGAGGATGGTTCCGAGCTCGCTGACCCGGTGGCCGGGAGGATCCGCCATTTTTTCGGGGCCTATGACCTCGAAAGGCCCCTCGCCTCTTTCAATCTCAATCTCGGGGCCATGGAGATGACGGAGAAGCTCTGTGCCTCCGGGGTACCCTTCGTGTTCATCGGCGAACACAGCTGCGAGGCGACGGTCCCTCCGGAACTGAAACCGTTCATAACCGTCTCGTCAGACGGAAACCCGCGCCGAATAGCCCTGAAGGGACACGACGAATACACCCTCAGACTCTCTTACCTGCAGCGGATAGCCGAGCGCCATGGTTACAGGACGCTTCGCGGCCCCTTCGCCGATTATGTTGTTCCCAACATCACGGAGGGATTGAAGGCTGTTCTGGCAACACGGGGCCTTTACAGCGACAGCGAAGAGGTCGTCTGCCACTTTGTCGGCGACCTGTACGAGTATGAGTACCTCATCATGACAAAGAGGGTCTGAAAAGGCCGATATACAGCAAGGATCGGCATCGGGGTCCGGACGTTCCCGTCCTTCTTTCACCCCTCCGGTGCACACGGCGCCCCTGTTCTATATATAATGGTATGAACGCCGGCTCAGGGGATCTCGTTAAGAGCCTGCACATGGAGGCTCCGGGCGGCCATACCGTCCTTCGCGATTTGGCGGGAACGGGGCCCTCCCGCGAGGCCGAAAAAATATTTCCCTTTTTTCTCCCATAATATTGAGCATTTGCAAATATATGAGTCGGGCGGGGAGCAAATCAGGGCCATTTTGCCGATTTCTGTCGCACAACGGACCCCTCAAAAGGGCCGTTATTTCCCGGCAAATAGGGAAAAAACTCTTGACATCCAAGGGGTAATTGTTTAAGATAGCACTGCTTTTTTCGCTATTTAGACCTATATCCCTTCGGCATTATGAGGGATTATTTTTTTGGAGGTATTGATGCCTACTATTAACCAATTAGTGAGGCTTGGGAGAGAAGCCGTCAAAAAGAAGAGCTCGTCTCCCGCCCTGACAAACTGCCCGCAAAAAAGGGGAGTTTGCGTCAGGGTCTATACGACGACACCCAAGAAACCGAACTCGGCACTGAGGAAGGTCGCCCGTGTGAGGCTTACGAACAGCATCGAAGTGACGACGTACATCCCCGGCATCGGCCACAACCTGCAGGAACACTCCGTTGTCCTCATCAGGGGCGGCAGGGTGAAAGACCTGCCCGGTGTTCGCTACCACATCATCAGGGGATCGCTCGACGCTAGCGGTGTCGCCAACAGGAAGAAGAGCAGGTCCAAGTATGGGGCAAAGAAACCGAAACAATAAGGGAGCATAAGAAATGCCACGCAAAGGACACATATCGAAACGGGAGAAGATGCCCGATCCCAAGTACAATGACATGATGGTTCAGAGGCTCATCAACTGTGTGATGCTCGACGGGAAGAAAAGCACGGCGTCGGGGATCGTATACGGTGCGATCAACCTCATCGAAGAGAGGCTCAAAGAGGAAGGTCTGAAGGTTTTCCACAAGGCCCTCGACAACATCAAGCCGGAGATCGAGGTCAAGGCAAGACGTGTCGGTGGCGCCACCTACCAGGTGCCTGTGGAGGTAAGGCTCAACAGAAAACTCTCCCTCGGCATAAGATGGCTCATCCGCTACTCGCGTGCGCGTTCAGAGAAGACGATGATGGAGAGACTTGCGGGCGAACTGATCGACGCTTACAACAACAAGGGAAGCGCGGTCAAGAAGAGAGAGGACACCCACAAGATGGCCGAGGCCAACAAGGCATTCGCCCACTACAGGTGGTAACAGGTTTACAATGAACAATCGAGTGAGAAACGTGGGGATCATGGCGCACATCGACGCGGGCAAGACGACCGCGACGGAGCGGATCCTCTTTTATACCGGCGTCAACAACAGGATAGGGGAAGTTGACGACGGGGCGGCAACGATGGACTGGATGGAGGAAGAGAAGGAGCGGGGCATTACCATCACCGCCGCCGCGACCACCTGTTTCTGGCGTGACCATCGCATCAATATCATAGACACTCCGGGACATATCGATTTTACGATCGAGGTTGGCCGGTCGCTGCGCGTCCTCGACGGAGCGGTTGCCCTTTTTTCGGGTGTTGAAGGCGTGGAGCCGCAGTCGGAGACCGTCTGGAGACAGGCGGACCGTTACGGTGTTCCCCGCATCGGCTTCATCAACAAGATGGACAGACCGGGCGCGGATTTCGACAAGTGCACCACCATGATGCGCGACATCCTCCGGGCGAACCCCGTTGCGCTTCAGATACCCCTCAAGAACGGTGACGAGTTCATAGGGGTCATCGATATCATCGAAGAGAAGATGAACCGGTATGACAAGGACCGTCTGGGCCTTGACTGTGCTGATGAAGAGGTCCCCGGGGAGTACAGGGACAGGGTCCATTCCCTGAGGGAGACGATGATCGAGAGCCTCGCGGAGATCGACGACCACATCATGACCCGGTACGTCGAGGGCGGCGACATCGGTGTCGAGACGATCAAGAGCGCCATAAGGAAGGGAACGCTCGAGGGCAGGATACTTCCCGTCCTATGCGGCAGTGCCTTCAAGAACAAGGGTATTCAGCCCCTCCTTGACGCCATCGTGGACTACCTGCCGTCCCCGGACGACGTATCGCCCTACCAGTCCTGGACGAGCGATGGCGGGGAGTTGAGTCTCAAGGGAACCGCAGAAGAGCCCATGAGCGCGCTTGTCTTCAAGATAATGACGGACCCCTTCGTGGGCCATTTGAGTTACATCCGGGTTTACTCCGGCGAGATCAAGACGGGCGATACCGTTATGAACACGTCCCGGGACAGGTCGGAGCGCGTGGGGAGGATACTGAGGCTCCACGCGAACAAGCGGGAAGAGGTGAAGAAGGTCAGCGCCGGCGATATCTGTGCCATCGTGGGATTGAAGAACGCCGTTACGGGCGATACCCTGGCATCCACCGGACACGATGTTGTCTTCGAGACCATCGAGATCCCTTCGCCCGTCCTGTCCTGTGCGATCGCGCCGAAGAAGAAGGACGACCTGAAGAAGATGTGGCTCGTGTTCAACAAGTACACCGTTGAAGACCCCTCCTTGACGGTCAGGCTCGACGGCGAGACGGGCGAGGTCATCCTTTCGGGGATGGGCGAGCTCCACCTTGAGATCATTATGGACAGGGCCAAAAGGGAGCATAATCTCGAGATGCTCACCTCGCCGCCCCAGGTTGCCTATCGCGAGACCATCACGAAGCCGGCCTCGGCGGTGGGAAAATACATCAAGCAGTCCGGCGGCCGCGGCCAGTACGGCCACGTGGTCATCAACATCGCGCCTCACGACGGAACGGATCTCATTTTCGAGAACAAGATCGTCGGCGGGGCCATACCGAGGGAGTTCATAGGCAGTGTCGAGACGGGGATCAGGGAAGCACTCGAAAAGGGCGTCTACCTGGGCTACCCCGTCATCAACGTCAAGGTGGAATTGACGGACGGTTCCTTCCACGATGTCGACTCTTCCGAGCTGGCGTTCAAGCTCGCCGGGTCCATCGCGGTGAAGGAGGCCGTATCGAAGGCGAACCCGGTCATCCTGGAACCCATCATGAAGGTCGACATCCATTGCCCGCCCGAGTCGATGGGCGCCGTGATCGGAGACGCGACATCACGCAGGGGCAGGGTCCTGGAAGTGGACGAACGCAACGGCTTCAAGCACGTTCTGGCCCATATCCCCCTCGACGAGATGTTCGGCTACACGACGCAGCTGAGGTCACTGACGCAGGGACGCGGCTATTCCAGCATGGAGTTCTTTCATTATCATCCCGTACCATCGAACATATTACAGAATTTAAAAAGAAAAGATAAATTCGCCACGGAGGTCCTCTATGGGTAAGAAAAAGTTTGAACGGACGAA
>LVAA01000016.1 GCA_001603955.1 Syntrophobacterales bacterium Delta_02
TCGGCGAGGTAGGAGCCGTCCTGTCCTGTGATGCCTGTTATGAGAGCTCTGGGCACTGGTTGATCCCCCACTAAGATTATTCCACGCGGCAAACAGTGTCAACCCAATTGTTCGGGTGTGGAACCTGGAACCGTTCTTACACCTTTTCGAACTTGTACCCCACCGAGTACACGGCGTGGATGAGATTTGCCCCGGGATCGGCAGTTTCCAGTTTTCTTCTGAGTTTTTTGATGTGGCTGTCTATGGTGCGTTCGCTGACGACGCGCTCATCGGAATAGATCCTGTCCATGAGTTGTTGGCGTGCGAATATGCGTCCCGGGTTCGCCGCGAGGAACTGGAGGAGTTTGAATTCCACGGCGGTGAGGCCCAGGTCGCGGCCGTTCAGAGTGGCCCGCCAGCGGTGTTCGTCGAGAGTAAGGCCGCTTGTTTCGAGGGTCTGGCCACCCTGGGTCCTTCGCAGAACGGCTTTGACGCGCGCCACCACTTCCCGGGGGCTGAAGGGTTTGCAGATATAGTCATCGGCCCCGATCTCCAGGCCCAGGAGGCGGTCGATCTCCTCTATCCTGGCCGTTATCATTATTATAGGCACCGTGGAGAAGGTCCTGATCTCAGCGCATATCTCCATACCATCCCGTCCCGGGAGCATGAGGTCGAGGAGGATGAGCTCGGGTCTGTGCTGACGCACCCATGGGACCACGTCCATCCCGTTCTCGAGACAGTGGGGCTCAAAACTGGAGGCCTGGAGGTAGTCGGCGAGAAGGTTCGCCAGTTTGATTTCGTCCTCCACCACGAGGATCACCCTGTTCACTGGTTCTCGTCCTCCCGGGGCAGGGATACCTGCATCAACAAACCCCCGAGTGAAGAGGAGGAAGCGGTTATGGTGCCTCCATGCGCTTCCACGATGTTCCTGCAGATGGCAAGGCCGAGTCCCGCACCGCCCGACGTGCGGCTCCGGGAGGTCTCGACGCGATAGAGTCTGTCGAAGAGTTTTTCCATCTTATCGGCAGGAACCCCCGGGGCCGAGTCTTCAAAATCTATCTCTATCATGACCCCTTTGCGTTGGACGCGAACGACGAGCACTCCTCCCCTGTCCGTGTACTTCAGGGAATTCTCGAGGAGATTGGAGAAGAGCTGCTGGAGACGTTCGCCGTCGGCAAAGACGGGCACCGGACTCTGCTCCGGGGAAATGTCCCTGTTGAGGGTGATGTTCTTGCGGTCGAATTCCGCCTGGCAGGCATCGATGGAGTCGGTGAGGACCTCCGCGAGGTCGATACTTTCCTTCCGGTACGTCAGCGCACCGAGGTCGGAGAGGGTCAGTTGATGAAGGTCTTCCACGAGGCGGTTCAGTCTCATCACCTCGCCGTGAAGAGACCGCACGGCTTCAGGGGTGGTCTCGCGAACTCCTTCCATGAGGGCCTCGATCTCGCCGCGAAGCACTGCTATGGGTGTCCTGAGTTCATGGGATATGTCGGCCACCCACTGCCGGCGGGCCTTTTCATTCTTCTCGAGAGCGCCGGCCATGGCATTAAAAGAGCTTGCGAGCTGGCCCAGTTCGTCCGAGGATGTCACGGGCACGCGCACCGCGTATCTTCCCAGAGCGAGCTCCCGGGTTGCCGCGGCGACGGTCCTCACGGGGCGTACCAGCCGCCTCGCGAGCGGCAATGAAAAGATCACGACCACCAGGACAAGGCCGAGCACCGCCGTGATAAGGGCAGACTTCTGGTGCTGGAGGAACTGGAGCTGAGGGGGGCTCAGGAACTGCCGCGGGGGAAGGTGGCCCACGTATCCCACGATGGTCTCGTTGTGGATGATGGGCCTGTATCTTATAGTGTCGTGTTTTTCAGGATGCCCGAAGAGTGCCCGCCTGTCGGCGTCAAGAATAACGAGAGGAAGTTTCGGCGGGCGCAATTGTTCCTGCCGGGCCGAAGGGGCCGGCCCGTCATGTTCGTGAAGCGCCCGCGTTACCCAGTACGTCGGCTCGGCACGGAGGAAATCCCAGTTCCCGTGCCGGGCGTATGCCCGCGCCAGGTTGACGCTTACCGATTTCATACTGTCATGCGCCATTGTGTCGAGATACCGGAGGAACCCCCTGTTGATGCTCCACTGCATGACGAGGAACATGCAGAGGATCGCTGCAAACGTTGCAGCGAGGATGGACAGGAACAACCGGTATGTTATGCCTACCTTCATTATCCCGTATCCCTTTTGGTGTTCGTCATGCCATGTATTTTACAACCAGTTTCCCCCAAATGGTGAGCGTTTTGAAACCTCCCGGCAAATATCCTTATTTCTTGCACAATTTCGCCACATTCATCAGGTAACTTTTGCTCATGAACAGGGCGCGCGACGGACGAAGGATACAGATCAGGTACCTTGTGGCGCTGATCGTCCTCGTGATAGCCGTCGGGTTGGCCCTGGTGCTGTTCGCTCAAGCTTTTCCCCGGTGACCGGGGGAGCCGCGGTAAAATGTACGGCCATGCCCGGCCGATGGCTTCCCTGTCCCAATCTATTGAAGCAAGGAGGCAGAGATGAAAAAGATGTTTGTTGGTTTGACCATAGGCGTGCTTCTCACGGTCTTCACTGTATGCCAGGCGAACGCAGTTGGTCCGCAGGGCCCCGGCAACCCGGGTGTGGGAATGGACATGGAGCACTCCCTCTGGCTCGACCTGCCCCGTCTCAGCATCGATAAGAACCGTATGGACGTGATACGCGAGATAGAGGTAAGGACCGTGAAAGAGGGAATCAGGAAGAGGGCGGAGCTTCAGGTCGCCTCGATCGAACTTGGAGAGCTTCTCAAAAAGGATCCCGTGGACCTGAAGGTGGTGGAGGCGAAGTTGAAGCAGATAGCCGCCCTCAAGACGGACCTGCAGCTTGCCCGCATCAAGGCGATCGAGGAGATAAAGGGTAAACTGACCAGCGAAGAAAGGAAGAAACTCAGGGAGTTTCTCGAGGCTGCCCACATGAGACCTCTACCTCCCCGTGACGGGATGGCAGCGTCTGCGCCATGCGATCAGCCTCAGCCGCCAAGGAAACCCATGGACGAGAAGAGGGCTCCACGGGCAAAAGAAAGGGTGCGCTAGAGATGTTTTTGGAGTATACTTGAGCAAAAATCCAGATGATGAAGTTCAATTCCCGCCATTTTCGCGCGCAAATGCGTTCCATCACCGCTTCGGTCGCAGTGCTCGCGTTACTGGCAATTCTCGGCGGGTGCGCGAGTGTCGGGCCCGACTATGTCAGACCCGACACAAAGGCGTCCGACCAATGGCACACTCCCCTTACGGCCGGTCTCAGCCCGGGTGCCGACCCCGGGGTTCTCGCCTCCTGGTGGAACACACTCGGTGATGCATCGCTTTCCCGTCTTGTTGAAAGGGCGGTGGCGGGAAATCCGGACCTCAGGAAGGCAAGGGCCAGGATAAGGCAGGCCCGGGCGAACAGAAGCGCGGCGATGGCGGACTTCCTTCCTTCCCTCGACGGCTCCGCCTCCGGTACGCGGGCCTACAGCAATGCCGATACTGTCACCGACAAGGTGAACGATCTCTACAGCGCGGGTTTCGACGCTTCATGGGAGATCGACATATTCGGCGGTGTGCGCCGGTCCGTCGAGGCTGCCGGGGCGGACCTCGACGCGGCCCGGGAAGACCTGCGTGACGTTCTCGTGTCGCTCCTGGGAGAGGTGGCGGTGAACTATATCGATGTGCGCTCTTATCAGGCGAGGATCGCTGCCGCCGAGGGGAATATCGCGAAGCAGGCCGAGACGTACCAGTTGACATTGTGGCGACAGGAGGCGGGTCTTGGTGACGAGCTTGCCGTGCAGGAGGCCCTTTCCAACCTTGAGAGTACGCGGTCGCAGCTGCCGGACCTCAGGTCCGGCCTCGAGGCGGCGCAGAACAGGATCGCCGTGCTTCTGGGCGAACAGCCGGGAGCGGTGCACAGGGAACTGGAGACGCCGGTGCCGATACCGACCCCACCCATCGATGTGGCCGTGGGGGTACCGGCGGACACGCTGCGCCGCCGGCCTGATGTGAGGCGTACGGAGCGCGAGCTTGCGGCGCAGACGGCGCGGGTGGGTGTCGCAACGGCGGAACTCTATCCGAAGTTCACCCTCATGGGGTCCATAGGTGTCGAGGCCCTCTCCCTCAACAGGCTTGTCTCGACACCGACGAGGTCATACAGTTTCGGTCCTTCCGTCAGCTGGCCCATCTTCAAGGGCGGCGCGATACGGGCCAACATCGAGGTCCAGTCGGCCCTGCAGGAGCAGGCCCTGGCGGAGTATGAGAAGACGGTCCTTACCGCGCTCGAAGAGGTGGAGAACGTGCTCACCGCCTATGTGGAGGAGCAGAAGAAGATGGAGTCGCTGCGCCTTGCCGAGGAGGCGGCGGGCAAGTCCGCCGAGATCGCTCTTCGAAAGTACGAGGCGGGCCTCTCGGATTTCCTTGCCGTCCTCGTCGCCCAGCGTTCTCTCCTCTCCGCGCAAGACCAGCTGGCGAAGAGCAAGGGGGTGGTCACATCCAACCTGATAAAACTGTACAAGGCCCTCGGAGGGGGATGGGAATCGATGGCGCCGAGCGGGCAAGGCGGAAGAGACACGGGGAAGTGACATGGATATGAAGATCGGTCCAAAATCGGTTGCGGCAAAGGTACTGGGGACGGGCCCCCTCAAACGTCCGGGGTTCAGGCGCTACATTCTGCCGGCTTGCGTTGCGGCCGTCGCGTTGATCGCCGTTCTTGTGGTCATAGGGATCAACGGGAGGTCGAAGGCGGTGCAATACAAGACGGAACAGGTCCGGCGCGGGAATCTCGTCGTCATTGTCACCGCCACGGGAACGCTTCAGCCGACAAATAAGGTCGATGTCGGCAGTGAACTTTCGGGCACCATCAAACAGGTCGAGGTCGACTACAACAGCAAGGTCAGGGCGGGCCAGGTCCTGGCCAGGCTGGATACGGCGAAACTGGAGGCAACGATAGCCCAGTCGCGGGCGGCCCTGGGGTCAGCGAAGGCAAAGGTGCAGCAGACGCGGGCTACGTTGACGGAGACCCGGGCCAAGCTGGCCCAGTATGAAAGGGTCTGGAGCTTGAGCGGCGGGAAGGTGCCGTCCCAGACTGAGATGGACGCCGCGAAGGCCGCCTTCGAGAGGGCAAAGGCGGATGCGGCGAACAACGCCGCCGGCGTCTCCCAGGCTGAGGCGACTCTCAAGGCGAACCTGACGGATCTCTCCAAGTCCGTCATCAGGTCGCCCATCAACGGAATCGTCCTTGCGCGCAGCATAGAACCGGGACAGACCGTGGCGGCCTCGTTCCAGGCGCCGGTGCTTTTCACGCTTGCCGAAGACCTGACCAAGATGGACCTTCACGTCAATGTGGACGAGGCGGACATAGGCAAGATCGAGGAAGGGCAGGGCGCCACCTTCAACGTCGCCGCCTACCCGAACCGGACATTCGATGCGAGGATCTCCCAGGCCCGCTATGGTTCTTCGACCACGTCCGGTGTCGTAACCTATGAAACGGTGCTGAAGGTCGAGAACCCCGACCTCTCCCTGAGGCCCGGGATGACGGCCACGGCGGACATCACCGTTCGGAAGCTCGAGAACGTTGTCCTTGTCCCCAGCGCCGCCCTGAGGTTCTCGCCCCCCGCCGCGCAGGAGAAGAAGGCCTCCACGGGTCTCGTCGGGGCACTTTTGCCCCGTCCCCCGAGACCGGGGGGCACGCAGCGAGACGCGACGGCCGGCAAGAATGCGAAGCAGGTCTGGGTCCTCAGGAACGGTCAGCTCTCACCTGTCTCCGTGACCGTCGGGGCGCAGAATGGAGGGGTGACGGAGGTCATTTCCGGGAGCATAGAGCCCGGCACGGAGGTAGTGACCGACATCATCGCGGGAGCGAAATGATGGCTGGCAATACTCCCGCAACGGAACGCGTCAAGGGCGATCGCATCATAGAGTTCAAGGGGGTGACGAAGGTCTACGGGATGGGTTACGCCACCGTTGAAGCCCTGAGGGGGATAGACCTGCGCATTGACGAAGGGGAATTCGTGGCGATAATGGGACCGAGCGGGTCCGGCAAGTCGACATGCATGAATATCCTCGGGTGTCTCGACATGCCCACAGCGGGCACGTACATGTTCAGGGACGTCGATGTGGGTGCTTTGACACGAAACCAGCGGGCCCTGCTCCGCCGTCATTACCAGGGGTTCATCTTCCAGGGCTACAATCTCCTGAACCGCACCTCCGCGCTGGAGAATGTGGAGCTTCCCCTCCTGTACAGGGGCGCGTCGGCCCACGAGAGGCGCATGAGGGCCATGGAGGCGTTGGAAACGGTGGGCCTCACGGGGTGGGAGTCGCACACGCCGGGCGAACTCTCGGGAGGCCAGCAGCAGCGGGTCGCCATCGCCCGGGCCATTGTCACCGGTCCGGCGGTGCTCCTTGCGGACGAACCAACGGGCAACCTGGACTCGGCGCGAAGCAGGGAGATCATGGACGTGCTCACCGCCTTGAACCGGGAAAAGGGCATCACCATCGTGATGATAACCCACGAGCCGGACATGGCCGTTTACGCAGAGCGTCAGGTCCATTTCCGGGATGGCCTCGTCGTCATCGACGAACAGAACGGGAGGTGTGCGTAATGCTCTGGAACACGATCCTCCTGGCCCTGAGGGAGATAAGGAGGAACGTCATGCGTTCCTTTCTCACCATACTGGGCATCGTCATCGGCGTGGGGGCGGTCATCACCATGGTGACCATCGGGGGCGGGGCGACGGTGCAGGTGAGGCAGCAGATCGCGAGCATGGGGAGCAACCTGCTCATGATCAGTCCCGGCAAAAGACTTGGCCCCGGGCAGTCCTCGGGAAATGTTCCCTTCAAGGAGGCCGATGTCGAGGCCATTATCAGGGAGGTCAGCAACATAGCGGCCGTGGCTCCCGTTTCATCGCAATCGATGCAGGCCATACTGGGAAACCAGAACTGGACGACCCAGGTGACGGGCAGCAACAACGAGTACTTTTACGTGACCAACAGGAGCATCGGAACGGGCAGGCAGTTCAGCGAGAGCGAACTCCGTGCGGGGGCGGCGGTCTGCGTCATCGGGGAAACGGTGCGCAAGAAGCTTTTCGGCGGCCAGGACCCGATGGGCGAGAAGATCCGTCTTCAGAAACTCTCATGCGAGGTTATCGGCCTCATGGCGGAAAAGGGCCAGAGCACGATGGGCCACGACCAGGATGACATGGTCGTGATCCCCATCAGGACCCTCCAGCGACGGATCACCGGTACCCAGGACGTCGCCCTCATCCAGGTATCCGTGCGGGAAGGGGCGTCGACGGACAAGGCCCAGCAGGACATTTCAAAACTGATGCGCGAAAGGCGCCATCTGTCGCCGAGCGACGACGACAACTTTCACGTCATGGACATGAAGGAGATCACGAAGATGCTCACGGGCACCACGGAGCTTCTCACGGCACTCCTCTCCGCCGTCGCTGCGGTGAGCCTCCTCGTCGGCGGGATCGGCATCATGAACATAATGCTCGTGTCCGTCACCGAGAGGACCCGGGAGATCGGTGTCCGTCTTGCCATCGGGGCCCTCGAGCGTGAAGTCCTCATGCAGTTCCTCGTGGAAGCGGTGGTGTTGTCCTCGCTGGGGGGACTTCTCGGGATCATCCTGGCGCTCATCGCCTCCGTTTGGCTCGCTGGCCTCCTGCGCGTCCCATTCATCCTCAATGGCCCGATCGTCTTCATCGCCTTTCTCTTTTCGGCGGCGGTGGGCATGATCTTCGGCTACTTCCCCGCCCTCAAGGCGGCACGCCTCGACCCGATCGAGGCTCTCAGGCACGAGTAAAGACCGTTTCAAGTTTCAGGTCTCAAGTTTCAGGTTAAAGACGAGGACCGGAAAGCAGAACCTTGCTCCCTAATATTATTGGTCTGTTTGTCTTTTGCCTGAAACTTGAGACCTGAAACTTGAAACGGTTTTCTTTCCTGAAACTTGAAACCGTCTTTACTCACAAGGAATCTTTTATCTTGGCGTGGATGTGTTCGGCGATGCGGCGGTTTCCTTCGTTGTTGACGTGGCGGAAGTCGAGGTAGATGTCGCGGTCATAACCCTGGAAGACCGGGGAAAGGTCCGTGAGCACGAACCTGCTGTCACTCTCCGCTTTCTGCAGGTACCTCAGCATGGCCCTGATCCTCTCGTATTGTCTCCTGACGTACACATCAAACCCCTCGATACCGTGATACCCGGTGGGAAGGTTCCTTTCCTTTCCCGATAGGGGCTCCTTGAGGAAGAGGATCGGTTCCAGGAACGCGAAGAGCTTGAAGCCGCATCCCCGGGCGAAACGCCCCATCTTTACCACGTTCTCCAGGTATTTCACGGCAATGGCCATCTCCCATTCCTCGGTTCCGTACCCGCAGGCCTTCCTGAGGGTCGACACGTCGTAGTCGAGGCCGTTGCCCTCGTAGACCCATTGGAACTGGTTGCCTGTGACGGTATGCCGGACCTTTCTCAGCGCCGACTCATAAGCGTAGAAATTGTAGGGGTAGCCCGGACGGGGATCGAAGTTGGCGGGCAGGCACACGTCGTTGCCTCCGTTGAACACGACAACCGCGTCGGGTTCATAGCTTGACAGGAGGTGGACGAGGAGAGAAAGCTCCTGCCCTGAAACGGAGCTGACGAGGCCGAAGTTGTAGACCTCGACATCGGTCCTTCCGTTCTCCCGGAAACAGTTCTCGATCTGGCCGGGTATGCTCATCGACAGAGGGGTGCCGTTGAACACGGTGGAGCTGCCGAGGACGAAGACCCGTGTCTCCCCGGCGGGTTTGGTCCTGTGAAGGGCTTTCTCTATCCGGAAACCGAGCTCGTTGAGCCTGATCTCCACGATCGTCTCTTCGGGACCGTTTCGGTCCTTCGTGGTCGTAGCCCCGTGGGGGGTTCCGTGAAAGGAGACATAGGGATCGGGATAATGGTAGACATCTGCGTGTTTCAACGGTGTGCCTCCCCCATGACAGATGGGGCCCGCCCTGTCACGGTATTGACGTATTGAAATCGTTTCAAAACCCTCTCCGGAAAGGCTGCAAATTCCGTACCCCCTTCACTGTTGCTTAAGTTTTCCTTTCATTCTTCGATAACTTTCTCATGAAGACAAAAACAGTGCTCACCGGGGAGGTGAAAAACAATTCGGAAGTGGGCACAGAGCACGCAATGCCCCGGCGAGATCGCCGGGAGAAAAAATCCTAGAAAAGGAGAAACACTATGTCAGACATTTCCTTAACATCAGGCATGAGGTCCAACCTTTTGGCCCTCCAGTCAACGGTCAAGCTGCTCGACAGGACACAGGAAAGGCTGTCCACGGGCAAGAAGGTCAACTCCGCTCTCGATAACCCCGTCAACTTCTTCACCGCCCAGTCGCACACTTCACGCGCCAACGACCTTCTGGCATTCAAGGACGGCATCTCTGAGGCCATCCAGACTATCAAGGCGGCCGACAACGCCATCACGGCCATTACAACCCTTATAGATTCCATGAAAGGTGTCGCCGAGGACGCGAAGGGCACACTCGGTTCAACAGGGACCGTCAGCAGCCAGACCCTGACGATCAGCGACTACGCGGGTATCACGGCAGGTACGACAGTCGACATCGGCGGTACCACGTTCACGGCTGTTGCGGGTGTCGCTACCTGCGCGACCCAGTTCAGCGTGGGCTCGGGGAGCAACGAGGGTGTAGCGGCTGCCCTCGCCGCGGCGATCAACTCGGCCACTGAATCCCGGGATATGGATGCCACGGTGGAAGGTTCGATCCTCACCGTCTCCCTGGCGGCAGGCGGTACGATGGTGGCGACGGACATCGGCTTTGTCCATGCCCTCGACTACGCATACTCCGAATCCTCTGTGACGGCCACGGACGAACTCTCCGCGAAGGTGACCCAGTACAACGAGCTCATCACCCAGCTTGACAACTTGCAGGATGACGCCTTCTACAAAGGCAAGAACCTCCTCGGCAGCGCGGCAGGCGGAACCGACGACATGACCGTCCGGTTCGGAAACGACAAGACCCTGACAGTCTCGTCCTTCCTGGGAGACCACACGGGCCTCAGCCTCAGCGGAACGGCCTCATGGACCTCTGAAACGACGATCCAGGCAGACATCGATCTCCTTGACACGGCGCTCACCACGCTTCGCATCGAGTCTTCGAAGCTGTCCAGTAACCTTAGCATCATCAACGCCCGTGACGAGTGGATCACGAGTATCGCCAGCATCCTCCAGACCGGTGCCGACAACCTGACACTGGCCGACACCAACGAGGAAGGCGCCAACATGCTCATGCTCCAGACGCGGCAGTCCCTGAGCACGAACGCCTTGAGCCTGTCAGCACAGGCCGCGCAGTCCGTTCTCCAGCTCTTCCAGTAGCAGCGGCATTAAGCACGAAACCGGGAGAGGGCATGAGGCCCTCTCCCGTTCACCGCCTTTCAGGGAGGTGATGAAAGATGTCGATAGATAAGATAGGGAAGGTAGACGCCAGCGTGAGCGGTAATCAGAGGCCGGTGCACAGGGAACCAAGGGTGGCAGACAATGCCGATGCCGTTGTCCATGAACCGGCAGCAAAAAAGGGCGACCTGACGAAGATAAGCTATCCGCCGTTCCTGCCTCTTGGCGACACGCAGAGCATATACAAGAAATGAGGGAGCCATGGCACTCAAGATAAAGCTGAAACCCCACGAGAGGCTCATTGTCGGAGGGGCGGTGCTTGCCAACGGCGATACGAAGTGCGATCTCATCATCGAGAACGAGGTCCCCGTCCTGCGCGACAAGGACATCCTTCGCGAGAAGGACGCCGACACCCCCTGCAAGCGCATATACTTCGTCGTCCAGCTCATGTACATTGACGACAAGAACCGGGTGGAAAGGCACAACATCTACTGGTCCCTCGTCAAGGACCTGGTGGAGGCGGCCCCGAGCACGGCTGAGACCCTTGCCGAAATGAGCAGTCTCATTATAGAGGGGAAATATTACCCGGCTTTGAAACTTGCCCGGAAGCTGATAGAATACGAAGAGGAGGTAACAGAGTATGTACGGAGGGCTCAATGCCTACAAGAAGACCGTGAAGACGACCATCTCGGGGCGAGAGCTCGAAGCGTCGGTACTAACGAAAGGCGCCATGCTGTTGAAGGAGTGTCGTGAGAAGTGGGAGCAAGAAGGCCATTTCAAGAGGCTTAACGATGCCCTAGTCTTCAACCAGAGGGTCTGGACCATCTTTCAGGACGAGATGATCCGGCAGGACAATCCCCTGCCTCTCGACATACGGCAGAACATACTGAACCTCAGTGTCTTCATCGACAAGCGCATCGTTGAGATCATGGCGAAGCCCGATCCCGCGAAGCTCAACATCCTCATCGACATCAACCTCAATATCGCCCAGGGACTGAGGGGTTCCGCGGGCTAAAGATCCCACACTATCTTTTTCTTTTAATCGAAAAGACGTTCCATTTCAGGCAGGCTGTGGCGGCTCTTGTTGATATAGCCATACACCTGTCGCGCGGAGGCCTTGTTGCCCGAAGCGATGATCTTCTTCAGGGAGGAGTGAAGGGCGGGTCCGCAGCGATAGCCCATGCTTTCGAGCCTTCCCAGGTAGCCGAGCCCCTTCTCTTCCGATCCGTCGATGAAATGGGCGACCGCGAGAGCCACGAAGGCCGGCGGATAATCGGGACTTTTCTCGAGGAGCGACCCGAGGCGTTCCAGCGCCTCCTTTGTCTTGCCGGAATAGATGAGTGCAACGATAAGGGTCTGCGTGGCGGTGACCGAGTTCGGATTGAGCTCGACGGACCTCCTGGCGCACTGCAGGGCTTCTTCGAAGCGCCCGACCTCCATGCACATGCTCGCAATATTGAAGTAGGCGACGCTGTCATCGGGTACGAGGCGGAGGAATCCCTTCCAGTGCTCTATGGACTCATCGAACTTCTCGAGCTCTGCCGCCTGGATCGCCAGTTCCCGGAAGGCGGCTGGGTTCCCCTGTGATGAATTGAGCTTTCTCCTGCCCAGTTCGTAATAGAGGTCCGACTTGACGGAAGGCGTGTCGGAAGGCATCTTCCCGTAGTGGTGCACGGGGATGTCACAGCTCAGCTTCTCCACTTTCGCTTCGGCAACGGAGGGTTCCAGCAGTTCGTGGACGGGATTGCGGAAACGGAGGCGCCTGTCGTTGACGATGAGCCGTACCTTGTTGCTCGGGAACCATCCGCTTCCCGCCTCTTCCTCGGCGTACTCGCCTGCATTCGCCGTCCATCCCTCGGTGGCCGGTTCCACCACGTAATTGCGGGTCACGATATCGTAGGCGACCGCCGCCACCGGTTTCCTGTGGACGATCTTCCTGAGCCTGTCATAGTCTCGTCGCGATATGACCTCATCCGCGTCGTGGACGAGGATCCAGTCGCCCCGCGCCTGGTCAAGGGAGTAGTTCCGTGCCTCGGAAAAGTCGTTGGTCCAGGGGAATTCGCAGATCTTTGCTCCGAAGACCCGGGCTATCCGGGGCGTCCTGTCCTCGGAACCGGTGTCGACGACGACGATCTCGTCGGCGATGGGAAGAAGGCTTTTCAGGCATCGCGCGATGTGCTTCTCCTCGTTCTTCACGATCATGCAGACGGACAGCGTTCCCCTGTCCTCTCCGTGAGGGGCGAGAATGTCCTCTCCCAGGTTGTCGCGGACAGCGATCGCCGCGCCCAGCATCTCGTCGTCGATGCCGAACTCGACAATGGCATCCTGGATATCTGTCAGGGCCGCCAGGTATTTCTCCTGCCTGATGAGCATGCCGATGAGGGCGAAGGCGAGACCCCTGTTCTTCGGGAAGAGGCCCAGTGCTTCACGGATGACGGTCTCGGCGCGGGCGAACTCCCCCGTCGACTCTATGGCCGACCGGTAGGTTGCCAGGAAGTCGTTCTTCTCCGGCGACAGGACGAAACCCTTTTCGATCAGCGTGAGCCCCGTCTTTCTGTCGCCTCCCTGCCATGCCATGACGCCGAGATGAACGTGGGGGTCGCCGAAGGAGTGGTCCGCCGCGAGGGCACGATGGAAGAGGTCTTCGGCCTCACGGGGATTGCCTGCTTTCAGTGCCAGAAGACCCAGCAGGTTCAGGGCGCCCGGAGTGTCCGGGGACAGGCCGAGCGCTCCTTCCGCGAGCTGACGGGCCTCGTCGGAGCGCTCCAGGTGGTACGCGCAATAGCCGAGCAGTTCGTAGAAGGAAGGCCTGAGCCTCTCGGCGGCGGGCCAGAACTGGCTCATATCGACGATCTCCTGGTAGTGTTTCTCCTCCATGAGAATGTCTGCGGCGCAATAGTAGATGCGAGGCTCCTCGGGGCTTATTCTCATACCCTCCGAAAGCGCGTTCATCGCCTTTTCCAGGGAGCCTTTCCTGTAAAGATCGCGGGCGTTCTTCGTTGCGACGAAATGCCACAATCTTTTCCCTTTCTCCGTGCCGGGGCCGATGGTGTCCCATGTTTCATGGAATACCCTGTCACGTCCCTTCCCTTTCGTCTCGGGATGTCTTCTGAAAACGGCCGCGTCGGCCGCGACGACCGCGATAAGCCCTCGGAGGAGGATCCGCAGGCGATAGTCGTTCATGACGAAGAAGGGGGACCGGATCTCTTCATTGAAGGGCCCTTCGGCGTCCATCGTTTCGCGCCGGAAGAGCGTGCAGAAGGAGCCCGTCTCGAAGGTCTCGGCGCGCCGGAAAAGCGATCGCTTTCCCAGGTCGGCTGCATACCCCGAGAACTCGTCAACGGACAGGGACTGTGTACCGGGGATCCTCTGGGTCCCGAGGGCGTGGTTCGCAAGGGGAACGACCATTCCCCGGTCCGGCGCGTCCTCAAGGTGATGGAGCATGCGGGAGAATGAGTCCTTGAGAAGAAGCGTGTCTTCGCCGATGATGAGAACGTGATCTCCTGTCGCTTTTTCCATTCCCCGGTTGCATCTCGCCGCGTAACCGGAAGACGCCGGCACGTCGATGAAGACGGTATTGCCGCCGCGGACGCGCTGCTTCAGCCATTTCGGGACAGCCCCCGCGTTCTTGATGACAACGATGTCGTGGGGCCTGTCCACGTGGGTGTCGATGGCCTCGAGGCAGGCCCTGAGGTCGTTGCCGGGGTCGGCCGAGGGGATGAGTATCGTCGTGTGTCCCTTCGTGGTCTTGCGCATCGATGCGCTTTGCCGCCCGCTCCCGAGAGGGCCGGGGCCCGTGCCGGCGGGGAGGGTGGAACCGGGAGCTGTTGCCGCACCCTTTTCGACAAGGGCGATGTTCGTTTTCAGTTCCGAGGGCCCGATGTTCTCTGCAAGGAGCCGGTAGTCGGGGCGGTGCGGTCCTTCCGGGTCCGACGCGAGGAATGCCGAAATGTTGTGGTCTATGGTCTCGTTCTGTGCTCCCGAGGCCCTGAGGGACTCGAAGATACTCCGGGCTTTTTCCCTGTCGCCGGCAACGGCGCAGGCAACGGCGAGATTGTTCCTTGCCTCCGTTCCCCCGGGGTTCACGGCCAGCGCGGCCTCGTATTCGCGCACGGCGAACGTCGGGAGATAGAAAAAGGAATTGCGCATCATGTCGTTCCCGAAATCCAGGTGGGCGCTGTAGAGCGCCTTTTGCCTGTCAGAACAGAGGGTTATCTCGGGATAGAAATCGTCGATGCTGTTCGACCTGTAGACGGACTCGAGGACATCGATGGTGGCCGCGGCACACCTGTCGGCGTGTTTCTCCGATGTAGATGAGTCATCGTGCACCCTGTAGAGCCAGAGGCTCTCGTCAAGGTGCTTGAAGTTGAGCTTGCGGGCGGTCTTCAGCCACAGCTGGTAATCTGTGGCGAAGCCTGTTTCGTATCCTCCCTGTTCGATGAGGGACCTGCGTCTTATCATGGCCGATGGATGGGCTATGAAATTGACGGTGAAAAGCCAGCGCAGAAGATTGAAGCGGTTGAAGGTCAGGGCTCTTTCGTGGCGGAACTGGGATGGCAGGAGCTGCCCCGCGTCGTTGAATATCTGGGCGTTGCAGAAGGAGACGTCGAGGTCGGGATGCTTCAGGAACTCCTGGATCTGTCTTTCGACCCTGCCCGGCAGGTAGACGTCATCGGCCCCTATGGCGCAGATGTACTCACCCGACGACAGGGCAACGACCCGGTTGTTGAGCTCATCGAAGCGGTCCATGGTCTGGCCGATGTTCTCCTGGTAGTGATACTTGAGCCTGGGGTCATGGAGGTATCTTTGTATCACAGCCTCCGTGCCGTCTGTGGAGCCGTCGTTGAGGATGACGAACTCTATGTTCCTGTACGTCTGGCCCAGCACGGATTCGATCGTGGCCGCCATGTACCGTTCCCTGTTGTAGACGAAGCAGACGACGGAGACGAGGGGCCCGGCGCCTTCCCTCGCGGCGCCGTTGCCTGAGCCCGGCACGGCTGCGGTCCCCCAAACCCTTCTCCTGCGGATGTTCATGTTCTCTTCGGTCATGAAGGGGAAGAAGCCGTCCCAGCGGTGTTTCCACGTGTGCTCCCTCAGGACGCGCCCATGGGACGCCCGGGCGATCTCCTCCCGCTCCTTCTCATGGTTAAGGTAATAGCCTATCTTTTCCGCGAGGTCACTGGCGTCCCTGAAGGTTGCTATCTCTTTCTCCATGTCGAAATAGTGCTGGAGGCGCCTGTCCTCGAAGGTTATCTGGAACGCTCCGCAGGCAGGGTACTCGAAGGTCCTGCCCTTTATCTGGGGGATGATGGCGCCCGCGTCGGTCGTGACGGAGCACCAGGCCATGCCGAGGACTATCCGGGAGGCGCAGAATGTTTCGATCATCTTCTCCGTGGGAAGGGGCGGCCCCGCGACGGAGGCCAGCGCCGGGACCCTGTCCCAGCCGCTGCCCCAGACCCTGACGTCGATACCCCGGGCGAGGAGTTCTTCCACCACCTGCGGCCTTCCGAGGTATGCCTGCCCGACGAAGGTAACGTCGTACCTCTTTGGTGTTTCCCTCGGGTAGTAGATGCGGGGGTTTGCCGCGTACTGCATGGGGAAAACGTGGCGGTAGCCGAACTGCCGGTAGACGTTGAGGGCGTTGACGTCGTTCGTCGTAGCGTAGTTGTAGTGGCCCACCCAGGCGAGGGAATGATTGTATATCCGCCAGTCGTCATCAGAAAAGAAGACGATGCTCCTTATGTCCTCCCTGTCGCGCACCTCGTCGAGAAAGGAAACGGGGAGTTCATCGGTCACGATGCCGTGGAGAAAGACGTCCGGCCTTTCCCGGTCCATGAGGGCGCTTAACTCCGAGACCATTCCCTCCTTCCCGAACCTGTCCTTCATGCCGAGGAAGTCGAAATCGACGATGCTGTGGCCCAGTTCGATGAGCGATGACCGGATGTTGTTGTATCCGTAGTGGTTCGGGTTGTCGGCTTCGGGGAAACAGTAGAGTATCTTCATGGTCTCGCGCGCGTCGCTTCCTTTCTTGCGTTGAAGGCCTCATACGCCTTCTGCTGTCTTTCGATGAGGTATTCCGCCGGCAATTCCGGGTTGTTAAGGACGTAGGACCCGTACCAGTGCAGCTTCGAATAGTCGAAGTTCTCCTTCAGCGCGGGATCCATGTAGTCCCATGACTCGGTGCCGGGAAGGGGGGTGAATATACTGAACTGAACGACGTCGGGGTCCATTTCTATGGCGAAGTCTATGGTCTCTTCGACACCTTCCCTCGTCTCGCCCGGGCAGCCGATTATGTAACTCGTGTGGGTGAGTATCCCGGCGCTCTTCGCGATCGCCAGGGCGCCTTTCACCTGGTCGAGGTCGATCTGTTTCTTGATGACCTTCAGCATCTTTTCGGAGGCGGATTCGACGCCGAAGGTGATCATCTTGCAGCCCGCCCTCTTGAGGAAGTCCGCCGTTTCCTCGTCAATGGTGTCAACCCGCGAGGAGCACATGAAGGTGGCCCTGATGTCCCTGTCGATGATGCCCCGGCAAATGGCCTTCAGCCGCCTCTTGTTGAGGGTGAAGGTGTCATCGACGAAGGTGAAGTTGTGTATCCCCCGCGCGGCGAGGTCGGCAAGTTCCTGCACGACGTATTCGGGACTGTAATAGCGGACCTTTTTCCCCCAGGTGGTCTTGGAGCCGCAGTAGATGCAGTCGTAGGGGCATCCGCGGGAGGTGGTGAGGATGATGTAGGGGTCCTCTCCGTGGATAAGGAAATCGTGGTAGTCGGTGCAGTCGAAGAGGTCCCACATGGGCATGGGCAGGTCGTCAAGGTCGGCGATGTGCTCCCGGGCCGGGTTGCCGCGGGGCGTCGCGCCGTCACGGTAGGCGATGCCGGCGACCCCCGAGGGTGTCCTTCCCGTCTCGATAGAGGCGAGAAGCTCGACGAACGAGGCCTCGCCCTCCCCGAACACGGCGAAGTCGATTGAGTCGTGCCTGAGGACCTCCTGGCGGACGGCGGATATATGAGGTCCGCCGAGGACGATCGGGATGTCCGGCCGCTCCTCCTTGATGAGCCCGGCGATGGCGATGACGATATCGATGATGCCCGTCGTCGATGTGAGCCCGACGACGTCGGGTCCCGTCTCAATAGCGGCCCGGGCCGTCTCCTCGAGGGAGTACTCGGAATGGTCAGCGTCGATCCCGGTCACCTTGTGGCCGCCGCGCTCCGTTATATAGGAGGCGAGGCACGCCAGGTTGAACGGGAAGCGCTTGATCGCCCGCCTGTTGAAGGACTTGTATTGCTTGTAGACCGAATTGCTCGGCGGCTGGACCAGGGTTACCCTCATTTCTTTTCCTCCTTGTTCCCGATGTTTGCAGTCAATGATGTTCCGTGCCTCATGAGGCTACCTCGTCTCTCACCGCTGCCGTGACGCAGGCCACTTCCTCGTCGGTCAGGCCGGGATAGAGGGGCAGAAGGATGCTCCTGTCGGAGAGGTCCTCGGAGACCGGCAGCGAGATGTGCCCGAAGAGCTGCCGGTACGCGGTCTCGCGGTGGGAGGTCATTATCCCCCGGCGTGTCGTGATCCCTTTCGTGAGCAGCCGGGCCATGAGCTCGTTGCGGGTAAGGGGCGCGGATTGCCTGAGGTAGAGGCTGTAAGACTGGTAGTTTGAAAGTCGGCCCCGGGGTTCTTCAGGGACCCTCAGGCATTCGATGTCCCTGAAGGCGTCATTGTAGTACGCCGCTATCTTCCTCCTCCGGTCCACTATCCAGTCCAGCTTTTCGAGCTGTCGAATGCCGACGGCGGCCTGAATGTCCGTCATCCGGTAGTTATACCCGATCTCGACGTGGTCCTCGAAGATGAGCTTCGTCGCTTCGTGCCGTACCCGGTCGCTCACCGACATGCCGTGCTGCCTGAGAAGCCTCAGCTTTTCCTCGTATTCGGGCCGCGTCGTGGTGATCATCCCCCCGTCGCCGGTAGTTATGACCTTTCGGGGGTGGAAGGAAAAGCAGGCAAGGTCGGTGTGCGACCCGATGGGGTGCCCGTTGTAGCGCGAACCCGTGGCGCAGGCCGCGTCCTCGACGAGTGCGATGTCCCTGTCCCGGCAAAGAGCGGCGAAGGCATCGATATCGGCGGGCATCCCCATCTGGTGGACGATGAGTATCGCCTTTGTCCTTTCGTTTGTCAGCGACCGCACGTGTTCGATATCAATATTGTACGTTTGCGGTTCCACCTCGGCGAATACGGGTCGCGCCCCGCAGTAGAGGATGGAATTGCTCGTCGCGACGTAGCTCATGGAGGGGCAGATGATCTCGTCTCCGGGTTTGACGCCGCAGACGAGAAGCGCGAGGTGAAGAGCCGTGGTGCAGCTCGAGACCGCGACGGCGTGGGGCGCGTCGACGCGCGCCGCGAACCTCTCCTCGAACTCCTTTACCCTCGGGCCCTGGGTCACCCAGCCGGAGAGGACCGCGTCGTGCGCGGCCATTGCCTCGTCTTCGGTGAGATACGGTTTCGCAATGGGTATCATCTGTCACCATTCCCGTTCTTGAGTGCGAAGTACCACCGTGACAGCTCGCCGAGACCATCCTCAAGGGAGACCTGCGGTTCGAAACCGAGGAGGTCCCGCGCCCTGGAGATGTCCGCAAGACGGCGGGAAACGGGGTTTACCGTGTTCTCCTCCCGGTACTCAGGGACGAGCGTGGAATTGTTCACCTTGAGGAGAAGGCCGAGGAGTTCCTTGAGGCTCGTCTCCCTCGAACAGCCGATGTTGAAGACCTCGTCCGTCACATCCGAGAGGAGTGCCCGCACGTTGGCCCTTGCTATGTCCCGGACGTAGACGAAATCCATCGTCGTCGACCCGTCCCCGTAAATGAGGGGTGCCGTCCCCGACCTCACGCAGTCGAGCCACTTTATCATGACCTCCGTGTACTTGCCGTCGGTGTCCATGCGGGGACCGTAGACGTTGAAGTATCTCAGCGCGACGTAACGAAGGCCGTACATGAAGGCGTAGCTCCTGAGCACCTGTTCGCCGAAGAGCTTCGCACTGCCGTAGATGGTCCTGTTATCGTAAGGGTTGTCCGTCTCGGGGGTGGGGAAATTCTGCGCCAGCCCGTAGACGGAGGCGCTCGACGAGTAGATGAACTTCTTTATGGAGCACCGTCGGGCAAGCTCTATGAGGCGGAAGGTGGCGTCCGCCATGACCTCGAAGCCGTGCGCCGGGTCTGCCGCGCAGGCGTTTATCCTGAGTGCCGCCAGGTGGAAGCAGTAGTCCGACCGTTCCATGGAGGTCTTAATGAGGGCGCTGTCCCGTATATCTCCCTCGATGAACTCGACCCTCGGGTCATCGATGAAGCTTTCCATGTTCTTCAGGGAGCCCCGAAAGAGGTTATCGACGATGATGATCCGCCGCGGGTCGTGGGGCAGGAGCTCTTCGACGAGGCACGAGCCCACGAAGCCCGCCCCGCCCGTCATGAATATCGTTGATCCCGTGATGATGTCCTTCTCCACGTTCAAAACCTCCGGACTCTCATTGGAGTGTCGTCGTTATCGACCGCACCTGGGCCGACGGCGGCCCCGGCGTGCCCGACGCTTCTTCTTGCCACTCGGTGATGGTCACCGAGCCGGTGCCGCATAACACCTCGATGCCGTTCCCATCGATCCGTATCACCTTGCCCGGTATCCGGCCGGCGTACAGGCGTCCGCGCATGGCACCGGGAGACGCGCGGCGGACGCGGAACCTCTTTCCGTTCAGGAAACAGTACGCTCCAGGGTAAGGATGGGCGAGGGCACGGATGAGGTTGTAGACGTCGGTATCGCTCTTCGTCCAGTCTATCCTGCCGTCCTCGGGGGACCGCTTGCAGGTGTACGTAGCCTCGGCCTCGTTCTGCTTCGTGAGCGCGATGCTCCCTGCCGCGTACTGTCTGAAGAGCCTTGTGTAGAGGGATACGGTGGCCTCGGTGATCTTCTCGTAGACGTCGCGGGCGTGATCGTGGGGTCCTATCGCGACCTTTTCCCGGTCGATGATGTCGCCCGAGTCCACCTCGCCGTCGCCGATGAGGAAGAGGGTCACCCCCGTCTCCGTCTCCCCGTTGATGATGGCCCAGTTGATGGGTGCGAAACCGCGGTAGCGGGGCAGGAGAGAGTCGTGCGCCGCCACGAGTCCCAGCTTCATGCATGCCGATATCGACGGGTCTATGATGGTCCTCCATCCGCAGACGACGGCGAACTCAGGGCACGTGCCGCGTATGGCCCGGTAGTCGTCCTCGTTGAGGGCCTTTGTCACCCTGAAGGGGATGCGAAGCTCCCGGGCAGCTGCCGCTATCCTTTCGGAATACCTTTCCACCTCGTGGTCGTCCTCCTTGAGGATGAAGGCGAGCTTCGGGACGTATCCCCCGTCGATGAGGGAGGTGAGGGTCTTCCATCCCCTGTACGTCCCGCCTATGAAGACAAAATCCATCGTGCCTCTCTACCGCCAGTCGTTGATGGCGTCGATGACCCTCGCGACCTCGCCGTCGGTCAGCTCCGCGTACATGGGAAGCGACAGGCAGTGGGCGGCGAGGTATTCCGCGTTCGGGCAGTCGCCTGCCTTGTAACCGAGGTTCGCGTAGGCCTTCTGCAGGTGGCAGGGAACGGGGTAGTGGAGGCCGGGGAAGATGTCCCTTGCCTCGAGGTGTTTCATGAGGGCCTGCCTGTCCGTGGCGGTGATGACGAAGAGATGGTATATGGAATCGGCCCACTCGGGCTGCCCCTGCATGGTGACGGCGGGGTTCTTTATCCCCCGGTGGTACATTGCGGCTATTTCCTTTCTCCTCGCGTTCCAGCGGTCGAGACGGGGGAGCTTGACGGCCAGCACCGCTCCCTGGAAGCCGTCCATCCTCATGTTGAACCCGATCTCGTCGTGGCGGTAGCGCTCCGTGCTGCCGTGATTCCTCAGGCTCTTCACGTGCGCCGCGTAGCCGTCGTCGTTCGTCGTGACGATACCGCCTTCGCCGTATCCTCCCAGGTTTTTGCCGGGGTAGCAGCTGAAGGCCGCGAGGGCGCCGAAGGATCCGACGACGGTCCCTTTGTATCTCGCCCCGTGTGCCTGCGCCGCGTCCTCGACGAGGAAGAGGCCGTGCTTGCGCGCTATGCCGGAGACCGCATCGATATCGAAGGGTTGTCCGTACAGGTGAACGCCGATGATCGCCTTTGTCCTCGCTGTGATGGCCGCCTCGACCTTCGCGGGGTCAATGTTCCACGTGTCCGGGGTGCAGTCGACGAAGACAGGGGTGGCGCCGGCGTATGACGGGCCCCATGCGGTGGCGATGAAGGTGTCGGCGGGTACGATGACCTCGTCCCCGGGCCCCGCGCCTATGGCTAGCATGGCGAGATGGAGGGCGCTTGTCCCGCTGTTGACGCCGATGGCGTGGCGGCATCCCGAATACAGGGCGAACATCCTCTCGAAGTTCTCGACGAAGGGACCCCCCGAAAAGGCGGTCTTCGAACAGACGTCGAGGAGCGCCGCCGCCACGTCCTCCCTTATCTCATCGTACTGTCTCTTGAGGTCCAGAAAGGCGATCTTTTCCGTCATGGAAGGCTCCTTATCTCTTCTGTCTTTTCCTTATCGATGGTTCTCATGACCCTCGCCGGGTTGCCCGCCGCGATGGTGCCGGGGGGCACGTCCTTCGTGACCACCGACCCGGCCCCTATCATGGCCCCCTCTCCAATGGTGACCCCGCACATGATCGTCGAGGAGGACCCGATGGATGCCTCCTTGCCGACGTGCGTTGGTATCACGCTCCAGTCGTCTTCGGTTTGCATGGAGCCGTCACCGGTGACGGCACTCGGGTACCTGTCGTTGATGAAGGTGACATTGTGCCCGACGAAGACGTTGTCGTCGATGTGCACGCCCTCGCAGACGAAGGTGTGGCTCGATATCTTGCAGTTCTTTCCCACGACGGCATTCTTCTGTATCTCCACGAAGGCACCCACCTTTGTGTTGTCACCGATGGTGCATCCGTAGGCGTTGACGAAATCGAAGATCTTCACGTTCTCGCCCATGGCGACGTTGGTGAGCGACCGCCGTTCGTCCTTTATGGTCACCGTTCTCATGATCTGCCTCCCAGGCCGTTGAGAAGGGTGATCTTGCTGCCGTTGCTTTTGATCGATATCTGGGCGGATTCGAGGATGTTGACGACATCGTATCCTATCTTCCAATTGGATACGGGCTCACCCTTGCCCGCCGCCGCTCTTATGAAGTCCTCCGCCATGGCGGAGAGGGCCTCGCGGTTGTCCACCTTGGGCGTGTAGATGTCGCCCGTACGATAGTCGATGAGGATCTTTCTCTTGTCTTCGTCGGACTTTACCTCGAAGCCGGTGTCGTATACCTTTACCTTTTCCGTTCCCTCGAGGTCGTTGTAGACGATCATCTTCTTCGTCCCTCCTATGTAGGTTGTGCGCACCTTGACGGGGGAGGACCAGGAGCAGCTGCAGTGGGCGATGATACCGCTCGGGTAGTAGAGGGTGAGGTAGGCGATGTTCTCTATGTCGTTGCCCGTGTGGGTGACGCCGACGGCCTGAACGCTGTTCGGACGTTCGTCTATGAGATAGAGGAGAATGGCTATATCGTGGGGGGCGAGGTCCCACAGGACGTTGACATCATGCTGGAAGAGGCCGAGGTTGATGCGTGTGGAGTCGTAGTAGAGAACGTCGCCAAGACCGTCGGAACTTATGATCTCCTTCATCTTCTTCACGGCGCCGGTGTAGAGGAAGGTGTGGTCCACCATGAGGGTGATCCCCTTCCTCTGCGCGAGCTCCACGAGTTCCGTCGCCTGGGTATGGGACATGGTCATTGGTTTCTCGATGAGCACGTTCTTGCCCCGCTCTATCGCGGCCCGGGCAAGGGGATAATGGGTGTTGACGGGAGTGGCGATGACGACGGCCTCGATGCTGTCGTCGGTGATGATGTCGTCAGGCTCCGTTGTCGTCTTCAGAGAAGGATAGAGCCTTTGCGCCATGGTGAGCCTTTCGGGACGGCTGTCGGCAAGGGTGGTGACCAGGCAGTCGTTCTGGGCCATGAAGTTCCGAACGAGGTTGGGACCCCAGTATCCGTATCCGATTACGCCTGTGTTCATGATATGCTCCTTGTGATTTCATTGGTCGTGTGTCGTATATATGAGATGTGACCTCTCATCTTCCTATCCTTCCATTGCGGCGAGCAGGTTCTCGAAGCTCTTCGTGAAGGCCTCCCGGGTGTGATGCTCGAGGGCGAACCGCCGTGCCTGCCCCGAGCGGGCCTCGAGTTCCTCGACTGGTGCCGCATCCATCGCGCGGATGTTACGGGCGATCCCTTCGATGATCTCCTCGTCGTCATCGGCGTCGATAACGAAACCGATCTCCTCTTCCCGGACACAGCTTGACCTCGTTACGACGGGTATGAGCCCGAAGGGCAGGTGCCGCGCCATGAAACCCGGGGCCGGGCCGGCCTGGCCGGCGAAGACGCACCCAATGCACTTCCATGCGGCTTCCTCGAATTCTCCCGACGCTGGTCCGTCGAAGGGGTGATGGATTATGTTGGACCTGTCGCGGGTGAAGGCCTTGAACCACTCGAAGAAGCGCGGCTCCTCCTCAAGGGGGGCAAAGATATGGAGCGTTGCCCCGGGGACGCGCGCGAAGGCCTCGACGACAAGGTCAAGACCCATGCGGAGCATCCCGCCGGTGCCGGACCAGATATAATTTCCCCGTGCCCCTTCGAGGTCCTTTGTCCTTTCGCCGGGCATGAAGCAGGCGCTCGCGTCGAGGGGCACCGCCTTCCACGTCCCGCCGAACCCCTTGAGCTGGGAGTCGTTCCCGAAATAGGTGAGATACTGCGCCTTTTCGTCGGAGAAGCTGCTTCGCTGCCGGCTGTCGGCGGGCATGATGATGCCCTGTCTCAGGGCGAATCTCATGACACGGGACAGCTCGTTCATGCCGTCGTTGAGCCAGTACTCTCCCGATGAGTAGAAGACCTTCCTCTGGCCGTTCATCGTTTTCGACCTGGCGAGGTTGTTCGCGCCGCCGTCGATGACGAGCCGGTACCTTGCGAAGTCCGTCTGGCCAAGAGTTTCGTCGTTGTCGGGGTCCACGCAGTCGACGATGTAGCCGTGAAGGTTGAGAAGCCGAACGATCTCGGCGCTTTCCCACCACGCCCCCTCTCTCGTGAGGAGGGGAAAATGGTCGAGCAGGCCCGCCAGGTACCACGGTATGGCCCCGTCGCGGTTGATGACGAGGGCCCGCTTCGATCCGTCGGGCAGATGGGGCATGCCGATGTCCCTGATACCGTCGAAGAAGACCTTCTTTACGGTGCTGACGGGGTCGATGTCCTCTCCCTCCGACCTCAGGTTGAGAAGGAACCTGATGAAATTACCCGTCGCCCCGTGGTTCGAAGGGTTAGAGGTCATGGCAGCGACGAAGCTGTCAAAGGCCTTGCGGGGCTCCCCCTTGCGGGCATAGTGGCAGCCAAGGTCATTGTGCGCGTTCGAATGCGCGCCGTCGAGTCCGACGGTATTCAGAAGTTCTTCGGCCGCTCCGTCCGCATCTCCCTTTGCGTTGAGCACCTGGGCGCGCAGGTAGCGGATATCGGCGTTGTCCTTCTCCCTTGCGAGAAGGGGCTCGAGCTTGCGGAGCGCCTCATCGAACCTCTTCCCGTCCTTGAGGCTGACGATCTTCACCACGGCATCATAGAGATCGCCCGGGTCCTCTTCCGGGGGAGAGGCCGGGGGCTCAAGGTGTATATTCCCGGTCTTCGGCGTACCGGCGCCGGCTTCCAGCCCGTATTCGCGCGCGATGGCCGCGATCCTCCCGTCGCCGGGCAGCGCCTCCAGAAGGTCTGCCACAACGGAGGCGGCATGATCGCGGACATTGAGACGCGTGAGTACCGCGATGAGATTCTCGACGGCGTCGTAGTTTCTGTTGTCGCTGGCGATGGCCTTGTGGAAGAGCTCCACCGCCTGCCGGATCTCTCGCCGGGAGAGATGTATGGCCGCGCGGTCGTTGAGTGCTTTAGAGTGGCGGTCGTTTGCGGCAAGGATCAGGTCCAGGTAGACCGCGGCCGCGTCGAGCTCGTTCACTTCGAGCAGAAGGCTCGCGAAGAGGTATTGGAGTTCCATGTTCCCGCCACCGCCCATGTAGGCGAATTCCTCGATGGCCTCCCGGTGTCTCCCTTCCCGGCGGAGCCCGAGGATCCTCTCGAGGCGTTCCCCGTTCGACAGCGTCCCGCCCGGGCGCGGCGCGGCGTTGTCGTAGTCCATGAGGGGAGATTGTTTTGAGGCCATCCCCGCGAACGTCCACAGGGGGACGGAAGGCCGTTCCCTTATCTCCTCGTTCCCGCGGGCCGGAGAGAGGCCGGGTGCCCACCCGCGGGGAACGTCGCCGCAGATCTCTGCCCCGGGGCGTCCCGTTCTCGTGGCGAAGAGCTCGAGGAGCTGGTCGTAGATCGTGTGCCAGGAACAGGGGCTGAGTCCCCCCTTAGTGACATAAAGGTCTATGTTCCTTACATATTCGCGGTATTCGTCCTCTTTCATTTCCCTGAGATACCTGTCGAGCTCTCCATAGTCAGCGAATCTTCTGAAGTCTATGAAACAGCCTGCGGGGATGTAGTCCGCCGCGTTCGGGGCCCCGAGATAGATGGGGACCGTCCTCGTTTCGAGGCAGTCGTGCATCTTGTCGATGTACCCGAGGGCGAATATCTCGTGGCCTACATTCTCGAAGGCGATGGCGAACCTGTATCCCTTCATCGTCTCGAGACGCTTGCCGCGGGGCACGATGCCCCTGTAGTTCGGCAGGAAGAAGGGAGGGGTCCCGTAGGTGTCGAAAGGCGTATCCGAATGTGTGGCGAACCACAGGGCCGCTTCGGTCCTCTTCGAGTAGAGCTCGCCGGGGACCGTCGATTGCTTGTTCCCGTTTATCATGCATATCCCCTTTATCCTGCCGTCCAGGGGATAGATGCGCTCCCTCTCTTTCTGGTCTTCCGTCACCGCCGTCTCCGGCGTCATTTCCGTGGTGCGGAAACCCGTTCGGGGGGAGACGTTCTTCGTGAAGCCGTTGTTCCTGACAAAGGTGTCGTACTGGGTGATGACATGGCCGAAATGCCTCCACACCTCGGGGTCGTACTGTCCCGGCTGGACCACGATGGGTTCGTTGAGCAGGAGGATGTCGAAGCTGCCCTTTATGCCGGTATAGCTGTACGAGTCGAGGTACAGACACACATCCGCGCCCTCGACGGGGAGGCGTGTCCAGAGCACGGAGACGTTCCCCTTGTGCACGGCGTGGACGTTCTCGGCGGGAAGGTGATTGTAGATGACGTTAAAAAGGGTGTGCTCCCCGGAGGTCCGTCCTGTTTCGTCTGTTCTTCCAGTCATTGAAGCTCCTTGTTTCCTGCCTCACGTGCCGGCGAGAAGGGACGCAAGAGGGCAGGGTGGTGGTCGATGTACCGGTACGTCGCAGGGATGCCGATATCGATGAAGAAATGGCGGCCCGGGTATCCGTACACGGCCCCTCCCGTCAGGGAGGGAAAAAGGTCTCTTTCCAGGGAGAAGGCACCCTCGGGCATGAGCTCCACGACGGTCCTTTCGGCTATGTAGACCCCGCAGTTGATGTATCCCCCGCCCGGGCAGGCCTTTTCGGAGAACCCGACGATCCTCCTGTGCTCGTCCATTGTCACGAGGCCGTACCTGCCGGCATTCCTCTTCATGACGAGGGCGATGGTGAGAAGGGCCCCCGTGGAGAGATGGAAGGCCTCCATGGAGACGTGGTCGAGACGGTTGAAGGTGTCGCCGTTGAGTACGAGGAAGCGGGACCCGGCTGCGCCCCGTATCGCCTCGCGGACCGCACCCCCTGTACCGAGAGGGATGTCTTCTTCGGAATAGGAGATATGAAGGCCGAGGCGGGACCCGTCCCTGAAATGGGAACGTATGGTCTCCTTTTGGTGGCCCACGGAGAGTATTATCTCCCTCATTCCCTGCGCCGCCAGGGCGCGGATGACGTATTCAAGGAAAGGTCTCTTGTCGACGGGTGCCATCGGTTTCGGCACGTCGGAGACGACGCTTCTGAGCCGTGTCCCTTTTCCGCCTGCCAGTATGATCGCTTTCATGCCCAGTCCTTTCTCCTCAGACCGCCTCTTCCGTGTAGTAGACGACCTGGGTGCCCAGCCCGTCGAAGCGGAATGGTACGTGGAGAAGGAAGTGGAGCGCCTCCCGCACCTTCTCCCGCTTCTCGGGCCTCACGAAAAAGAGCATGAAACCCCCGCCGCCCGCACCCAGGACCTTTCCCCCTATGGCACCGTTCTTCCTTGCCGTTTCGTAAATGGTGTCGATATAGGGATTCGACACCTTCGGCGCCAGGCTCTTCTTGAGCCTCCATGTCTCGTGGAGGAGCTTGCCGAATTCGAGGAGGTCCCTTTCGCCGCTCAGGATCGCGAAGGCGTCGTCGACCATGCTCATGAGTGTCTTGTAGTTCTTCTTCTTGTCCTCGAGCCGTCCCATTTTCTCTTCCTCGATCTTTGACGCCGAGCGTGTGACCCCGGTGAAGAAGAGGAGGAAGTGGTCCTGGAGGTGGACGAAGTCGTCCCGGGATATGGTCACCGGTATGACCTCTATGTTGTGCTGGGCCCGGAACTCTATCCTGTTCAAGCCCCCGAACGCGGCGGCCACCTGGTCCTGGGAGCCCACCTTTTCCTTTATCATCTCCTGCTCGATGTGGATCGCCTCCAGGGCAAGCCTCTTCTTGGAGACCATCCTGCCCTTGAGGGCGTAGAGGGCATGAAGGAGCCCGACGGTGAAGGCCGAGCTGGAACCGAGCCCCGACATGGCGGGAAGGTCCCCGTCATAGCTTATGGACAGGCCCGTCCCGATGTCCATGAACCGCAGCGTCTCGCGCACGGAAGGATGCATTATGTCGTCGATGCCGGCCGCCTGTTCCTGCCGGGAATAGCTGATCCTGTGCCTGTATTCGAAGAAGGGCGGAAGGCTGCGGCAGCTTATGTAGCAGTACTTGTTGATGGTCGTCGACAGGACGGCGCCTCCGCCGTTGTTCTCGTACCACGTCGGGAAATCTGTCCCTCCTCCGAAGAAGGATATGCGAAGGGGTGTTCTCGTTATTATCATTGTGTCAACCTCTTAACCTCTGACCGGCCCTGTCTCATCGCGATCCCTCAATAGTTCGTGGCATCGGCCTGCCGCAGATGCCAGTTGGAAAGATCGTAAAGGTACTCGTTCCCCGGTGCCATGAGCCTGACGGAGAAATACGCCGTGTGGCCCCCGGGTGTGAATCCCATGGATTGCGCGGTCTCCCTCAGTTGTGTGCCCGGTGTGGCCCACAGGCCTATCCGTCCGGCTCCCAGTTCCCGGAGATGATGGATGGAGCCTCCCAGTATCTCGTCTATCCTGTCCGGATTGCTCAGGTTGCATTCGATGTCGACGATGTCTCCCCAGGACGTTCCCACTCCCGGTTCGGTGAAGAGCTTGACGACGGCGTACCCGCGGGTCCCGTTCTCGACCTTCCAGTACCTGTGTGCCGGGTTTCTGGCAAAGCGCCACCTGCGGTATTCCCAGGTGGGCATGAACATGACCTTGTCCGGCGGATAGCCGGTGGATTCGAATGTGGTTTCCTCGTCGACCGGCCGGCACAGGGTGTCGCCGGCGGATGTGTTCACCGGTGTTGCGATGGAAAGAGTATCGATGGCGCCGGCCGTTCTGAACCCCAGGGAACGCTCGAGGGGCCCCGTGGCCCTGGCGTTGGCGATGACGCACACCACATCGAGGTTGCGCGTCGCCAGGATCGCCGCCTCCCCCAGTTTCCTGAAGAGACCCTTGCCCTGCCAGCCGGGAGAGATGTTGAGCCACGAGCCCTGTCCGCAGGAGAGGCCGTTGCTCAGGACCCGCGTCTGGATGCCGAAGACGCCTACCATGCGGCCCTCGAAGAAGGCTCCCATCATGGTCACGGGATGGACGTTCGTGAGGCACTGCCAGACGATGAATTCCCGTGATCTCCTGGTCGCGTACATCGGCTCCAGCATGGATGTCATCGCCGGGATGTCATTGGGGAGCATGGGTCTTATCTCAACACCTGCATCGGTCATCGTACGAATTCACCTCGTTCGTCCCTCATGGAGAGTATGGGGTCCCTGACGGGCCACCATATGTTGAACCGGGGTTCGTTCCACTTGTATGTGAACTGTCCCTCCGGATCGTAGTAGGTGTTCTGCTTGTAATGGAATATGGACGTCTCGCTGAGGACCAGGTGCCCGTTCCCGTGTTTCGGGGGTATGAGGACCTGCATCCTGTTCCTGTCGGAAAGGGTGAAGGACTGCCATTTTCCGAAGTCGGGCGACGCCGTGTCGCAGTTGACGACGACGAGATAGAAGCGTCCCAGGAGACAGGAGACGAGCTTCCATGTTTTCCCGTCGCCGTGGATGCCCCGGAGCACGCCCTGCGTGGATACCGATATATCGTCCTGCACGAAGTCCACATCGATCCCGGCTTCCCTGTAAAGCTGTTCGTTGTACGTTTCTACGTACTCGCCCCGGTGGTCCTCGAAGACGTAGGGCTTGATGAGCAGTACGCCTTCCAGTTTCGTCGTCTTTATTTCCATCGGGGTCCTCCCTGTGGCCTCCCCTTTCTAGGAGACCGTCAGAAAATCAATGTTGCTGTTCGACCTGTGGGCGTCGATGAACTTCTTCACGATGAGATACTTCCTGTCCGGTGACGCCGCGAGATCCCCGAGCAGCCTGTCCGTATCCCTTTCCAATTGCCGTCTTTGTTTCTCCGCGCACTGTCTGACGAGGTTTCCGAGGTGCTCCCGGTCCTCAGGAGACCACGCGAACCCGTCGAGGATCTCCATGGCAAAGGCATAGTGGCGGGAGATGAGTGCGGCAAGGAATAGGGATGCAACCTTCCGTGTCGGCTCCCGGCCGTTTCCCTTGTGCCTCGCAAAAGGATCCTTGAAATAGAGGGCGTCCACCCACAGGAGCCTCTCCTCCGTCTCACAGAGCCTGCGGTCAAGGTTCCTTGCCGAGACGAAGTGCGGCTCGAGGCCGTAGAGCACGAAGCCCTTCTCCCTGAGAAAGAGGTCCACGTCGGAGAAGGTCTTCTGGCCGCTGTACATCTCAGCGAACTCGGATTCGCAGATGAGGGCGATACATTCCCTGTCGATGATCTCTTCCGCGCCGAGGAGTATGTCGTACTCCGCCCCCTGGCAGTCGAGCTTCACGAGCTCGGCAACGTGTCGTTTCTCTTCCCTGTCGTGCGCGAGCACCCCGTCGAGGGACCGTGTCGGGATGTCCACCGTATGCGTCACCTCGAGGCCCGCCACCCCGTACCGTGAGGCGAACCCGGGGTCCGGTTCGAGAAGCGAGGTGTTGACGGCGCTTTTCGTGACGTGGAGCCGCCTCATTTCATCCTTCTCGGCGAGCGCTGAGTTGTGGATGACGAGGTCGGCGAAAGGGTTCTCCCCGGCGTAGAGTTCAGTCAGCGCCTCGTGGGAATCGGGGTCGGGTTCGAAGCAGGTGCACCTGGTCCGTGACGCGACGGGAAGGATGAGGGGGTGCACGCCTCCCACGGAGCCGACATCGGTGAAGCCGAAGGGGTCACCGGCGAAGACGCGCTCGAGTGAGGAGCTTATGAAGTCGGGATGACGGGAAATGCTATCGATCACGTCTTTCTCCTCACAAAGTACATGTCGCCGTAGTATTGCTCGAATCCCGGGTCCTCCTCGTATACGAGGTCAAAACCCATACCGGTCAGGGTGCCGTTGACCCTGTCCCTCAAGACCCTGCTGTGCCTCTCCACGACGATCCTTTCCGTTACCGGCGCGAGGGGGGCGATGCTCTTCACGATCTCGTCTTCCATGCCCTCCACATCTATCTTGAGGAGGTCGATCCGGGGAAACGCGTACTCCTCCACAAGACGGGTGATGGGAATGCTCGCGACCGTCCTCTTTTCTATGACCTTTTCGGGGAGCCAGGGCCGCTCGACATCACGAAGTCTCGCCCCTCCTATGGAATGGATCTGCCTGACGAACTCCATCTCCAGGTCCCTGCCATCGGCGCTGGCCGCGGCATTGACAAGGATGACGTTTGCGAGGCCGTTGCTCCCCGCATTCATCTTCAATACCTGGAAGGCATAGGGGTTGGGTTCCACGCAGAGGATCCGGGCGGAGGGATTGGCCCTTGCGACACGCAGGGCGAAGTAGCCCTCGTTCGCCCCGATGTCGAGCACATATTCCAGTTCCGGCGAAAGGAATTCCCGGTGAAGGAAATGGTTGTCCTCGCGGAATATCTCGTGGTAGACCTCTATGCTCGCTGGAGCGGCGCATTCCCGCATGGTGATGAGATCGCTTCCGAGCCTCAGCGACAGCATCCCTTCGTCGTCGTAGAAGATGTGTTCCGTGATAGCCCTGTCGCGCCTGTCGAGGATGATCCTCACCGCCTGTCGATCGACGTCGGTCGCCGCCTGTTGCATGAGCCATGCTTCATCAAGCTGTCTTGGCATAAGCGTTCCTTGTCCGTAATGATGTTTCAACCCTCGACCGGATCCCTGCCGCGTCGAGCGCGAGCTTTCCCCTTATGTCCTTCAGGGTCCCGTAGTGGCAGCAGAAATCATCGGGAAGCCCGTGATACTCGGCCGTGACGGAAGAGGAGGTGTTTATCGCCTCGAAGAGACCGAACGCATCGTGGGCGACGACGAACCTCGTGCCGGCGAAACGTTCGAGAAGCTCCCTGTCCATGGGTTTGATGGTGGGGAAATAGAGGATGTTCACGGGCAGGTCCGAACACGCGGCCACGACGTTCCCGAGGATGGGTCCCGCCGTCGCCACCGTTGTATCGGCTCCGGGGTATTCCTTCACGACGACGCCGCGGCCGAATTCGACGGGCAGGTCGAGGCCGTGCTCATCGGCGGCTATCCTCATGTACGACGGGTTGCCGTCGGCATAGCAGGCGGTGAAGAGGGTGTCGAATTCCTTCCTTGAGCCCGGCTGCATGACCTCCATGCCGGGAAGCATTCTCATCAGCTCGAGGTCGGTGTAGCAGTGATGTGTCGCCCCGTCCCAGGCGTAATCGAAGGAGCCGCCGCAGGTGACGATGGTGCAGCCGAAGCGGTTGTAGCACAGGTCGAGCTTGACCTGTTCGTAACTGCGCTCCGTCACGAAGGGTGCTATGGTATGGACGACGGGGTGGTATCCCGCGGCGTTCATTCCCGCCGCCATGCTTATGAGGGTGTTCTCGCATATCCCGACGTTCAGGAGGCGGCCGGGATACTGCCGCAGGAAGTCATTGAAGAGATAGAAGCTGATATCCCCGAAAAGGAGGATGAGTTTTTCGTCCATGCCCGCGATCCGTGTCGCGGAGTCCCGGAATTGCTGTCTCATCGGAGTTCTCCAAGAAGTGCGTTCAGTTCGGCCGCATTCGGGCTGCGCCGGTGCCAGGCGAACATGTCGGCGGCGAGGGTCGGGCAGCCGGAGCCCTTCGTCGTGTTGGCGATGATGGCGCGGGGCCGGTCGGAGTTTGCCTTGAGTGCCCGTGCTATTGCGTCCGTGTCATGGCCGTCCACGGAGGAGACATCGAAACCGAATGCCGAGAACTTTGCCTCCGGGTCGTCGATGGGCAGACAGCGTGACTGCGAGCGGTTGTTGTCGAAGAGGACCGTGAGGTTGGCAAGGGACATGTTCGCGGCCACCATGAGCGCCTCCCAGACGGTGCCCTCATTCGCCTCGCCGTCGCCGACGATGACATGGACCCTGCGCGTGGTGCCGGACATTTTGAAGCCGACGGCCATACCGACAGCGACCCCTATGCCATGGCCGAGGGAGCCCGTGGACAGCTCGACACCGGGGACCTTGAAACGGTCGGCGTGGCAGCCGAAGGCCGAGCCGAAGGCTCCGAAGGCGTAGACGTCTTCCACGGGGAAGTATCCGAAGTGGGCGAGCGTGCAGTAGAGCCCCAGCGCGGCGTGCCCCTTGCTGAGGATCAGGATGTCCCTGTCTTTCCATCGCGGGTTCTTCGGATCGTGGCGCATCGTCCCGTAGACGGCGCAGAGCATCTCGATGACGGAGAAGCATGTCGGTATGTGCCCGTGTCCGCTGTGATGGGAGATGCGCAGTATGCTTTCCCTTATCTGTCTCGCCAGGTCGTCCATCCGGTCCTTTCTAGTCTCCCAGTATCTTTCTCTTCAGCTTTATCGCGGTCATTTCCCTTATATGTGCCATGGCCTCGCGGCCGAATTTCCTCTCTATCATGTTGAGGTACGCGGGGTTCCTGAAGTAGGCATCGAAGGCGTAATCCCGGAACTCCACGACCTGGGCCGCCGTGAGATGCTCCGTCGGCAGGGGCAGGAAATCGTACCCCTGGGACGCGTAGCCGAGCCACGTGTCGGGAAGGGGAAGCTTCTTCTCCAGGGCCTCGCTGTAAAGGTCCGAACCGGGTATCGCCATGGCGCAGAAGAAGCTGGGGAACGCCGGCATCAGCTCGAGGGCCAGATTGAGGGTGTCCTGCATGGAGCCGTAGTCGTCGCCCGGCAGGCCGAACATGAAGTTGGCGCAGAAATCTATCCCGGCGCCGTGGGCCTTGCCCACCGCGTTTCGGACCGCGTCTATCCCGTAATGGTCCTTTCCGACGTTGGCCCTGATGCGGGTACTGCCCGTTTCGATGCCGAGCTTGAGCCAGTGAAAGCCGGCCTTCTTCAGGGTGTCAAGGTGGCCCGGATCGACCCTGTCGAGGACGTCGACACGTGCGAAGGCATTGATGTTGAGGTCGTATCCGCGCTCCAAAATGCCTTCGGCTATGGGCAGGTAGTGTCTCGGATCGAAGACGAAAAGCTCATCGTGGATGTTGATGTGTTTGACGCCGTATCGATTCACCAGGATATCGATCTGCCTGAGCACCCATTCGGGGTTCCAGTAACGGATCCGGTGTTCGCCGTAGGTGGCGTGTATTGCGCAGAAGCTGCACTTGAAGGGGCAGCCGAGGCTGGTGAATATGGACGCGAACTTCGTTCTCTCCCTGAAGTCGCGAAGGCACATCCAGCTGAAGGCGCGGTAACGGTCCATGGGCAGGAGGTCCCAGGCGACGTCGGGAAGCTCGCCAGTGAGGTCCCGTATGTTCGCGGCGTCGGGGCCGCGAAGGACCTCGGGACCCTCCTTTCGCCAAAGTCCCGGGATATCAGCGACGTCGGCCCCCGCAAGAAGGTCGGCAAGGGTTCTGAAACCCTCGCCTTTGACGAGGAGGTCGCAGGCCTCTTCCCGGAGTGTCCGCTCCGGCAGCGCCGAGGGGTGCCAGCCCGTCAGGATGAGAGGGGTTTCGGGGAGCCTCTGCTTGATCCTGCGGCACAGATCTCCTACGGCAACCATAATGGGTGCGGAGACGTTCGCCTGCTGGCTGTAGCAGACGATGGCGATGTGGCGCGCCCCGATAGCGGCGAGGGCATCGACCGTCTCATTGAGGTCGAGGTTGAGGGCATTGGCGTCGAGGATCATGACGTCGAACCCCTTGCCGCGAAGGTATCCCGCGGTCAGGGCCGCCCAGAAGGGAGTGTCGATCGCGGAGAAGACCTTGCCGAGGTCCTGATAGACCTGCTTTCGGGTCCCGCCCACATTGACGAGTACGATATCCGGGTTCCGGGCTGCTCTTGCTGTCATCGTGTCAGAAACCCCCTTCCTGATCCGACCCTGTCGCGCCAGTAATCCAGAAGGTCCTTCATTGTTCTTTCAAACGGTATCTCCGGTTTCCATCCCGTATGACCGCGGAACTTGGACGTGTCCGGTACCTGGAGGTCGGCATCGAGGGGCCGGAGCCTTACCCCTTCCGTCTCCACGCGGATCCGGTCCTTCGCGGTGGATATCGCGATGAGGTGGTCGAGCATGTCGCCCACCGTGCAGGAGTAAGCCCCGCCTATGTTGTAGTACTGTCCCGGGATGGGGTTGACGGTGACGAGCATGTAGTAGGCCCGCACTGCGTCACGCACGTCCGACCAGGTCCTCATGGAATTGAGGTTGCCCGTCTTCACGACGGGAGGGATAAGCCCGGCCTCGATCATGGCTATCTGCTTGGCGAAGGTCGACTCGGCGAAGACATCGCCCCTGCGCGGGCCGGTGTGGGTGAACATCCTTGTTACCACGATCTTCTGGCTGTAGGCCTCCGCGTGGAAGCGTCCCACCATGTCGGTGCCGATCTTGGATATTGCGTAGGGCGAAGCGGGGTGAAAGGAACATTCCTCGTTGATGGGAAGCTTCTCCGAGGGGACGCGGCCGAATACCTCCGAGGAGGAGCACACGTGGATAACGGGATCGATGGTCTTTGCTCTCCTTAGAGCCTCGAGCAGCCTTGCGGTTCCGAGTATATTCGTCTCCAGGGTATCGAAGGGTGCGGAAAAACTGGTCTTCGGGTAGCTCTGGGCGGCTAGGTGGAATACGTAGTCCGGCCTGCTTTCCTCCACGATGCCGACCAGGGAGACATAGTCGTTGAGATCGCCGTGAAGGAAGAAGACCCTGTCCTTCCTGTTCGCCTTCTCGAGAAGATGTTCCACGTTGTCGAGGGGGCTCCTCCAGCGGCACATGCCGTAGACGTCCCAATCCGTGTGTTCCAGGAGGAAATCGCAGAGGTGGGAACCCACCATGCCTGTTATCCCCGTGATGAGCGCTCGCTTTTTCACATCGCCATCCTTCTTTTTCCCTCGTTTCCCGTTATTCTTCTTGCCGCCTCCAGGAGACCCGTCCCGCCGGGACATCTCCGGGGGTCGTAGTTGCTGGTGACCCTGAACGTGGCGAGGCCCGCTTTTTCGCCGGCCAAGATGTCGCTGTCGGAATCGCCGACCATGTGGCTTCTTGCCATGTCGATGCATATCCCGCGCCTGCCGAAGTCCCTCACGGCCATCTCGAAGAGGCCCGGGGCCGGTTTCCTGCAGGAGCACCCGTCGGAAACGAGATGAGGGCACACGTAGATGCCGTCGATACGGGCGCCATTCTCCTCGAGAGACCTTGCCATTCTCAGGTGGATGTCTTCGATCGCTTCCATCGTCACGATCCCCTTGCCGACGCATTGCTGGTTGGTGACCACGATGACGAGGCGTTCGCTGTCGTTCATTAGTCGTATGGCCTCGAAGACACCGGGAAGGAATTCGAATCCCGACCACTGTGTCACGTAGTGCCCTTCGGCCATCTTCCTGTTGATGACGCCGTCGCGGTCAAGGAAGACCGCCGGCCGCACCGAATCCGTCATTTTATTATCCTGATCCATAGTTCTGCGAACTTTTTGCAATATCCATGCCTTCGTTTCCCCCCGCCCGGAGGAGCATACCGGAAGGCGCGTAAATACCCGTTGATAAAGGTCTGCGGGGCAACGACGGCAAGCCGCCAGGCCATGCGGCGCTCCGCGCGGTCCGATTTCGTCGTCAGATTATTGACATGAGGGCCACAAGACGCGGCGGGCCGTTAAGATTATCCCCGTTCTGCCGATAAACTCGCAGGGAGAGAAAGAGGGGACCTGCGCCATGAAGATAGCCTGGACGACATATTCCTTTGCGGGATTGCCCGGCACTGCAAGGAGGCTCGTGTCCACCCTTGCAGGTAACGACAGGCCCGTTGCCGCCGGCATTTCTCTCGCATCGGTACGGTTCGGCACGGCAGCCTTGAGGTGTCTCCACGCGATCGAAGAGATGGCGTCGGAGATCATGAACATTACCGGCGACGGCCTCCCCGCGGAGGTCGACGAATGCCCCGGGCAGGTGCCTGTCGATGCCTCCGGCAGTTCCACCGTGGAACGCGGTGACGTCCTTGTCTTTTTTCCGGGTGCGACGTCCGGGAGAGAGGGTGAGGACGGGAGGAGAGAATTCATAGTGGTGAAGGGCATGGGCCGGCCCGGAGGCGCCGGTCTGCTTGAAGAGCCGCAGGAAGAGGCCCTGGAGACCCTTGCCAGGGATGTGGCGCAGGTACTGGCCCGCTCCGGCCGTGGCCTCGGTTCGGGGGTTCCCGGCCAGGACCCGCCCCGGGTGAGGGAGAAGTTCATCATCTCCATCGATGCCGTCGATGGCATGCCCGTTCCATCCGTCGTCCGTCACGATCCATCGGGAGAGGCAACGGTTTTAACTAATGGTAGGGGTGAGCTTCCCGAGGGGGCGGTCCCGTCACAGGTTGCCGCGATCGCCGGTCTTTTGACGGATGCGGAAGAAGGGGTTCCGGTGGAGCATCTCCAGCGCGCATGGGGCGCATTTTCGGACGAGGCAGAGATCTCCGGATGCCAGGAGACCGACGGCATGGAGACTGAAGAGACCGTCCGGCCTGCGGCGAGGTCCTTTCTGTCGGACCCCGTCGCTGCCATAAGGGATATGGGACGCACGGTGCAGCACTTCTTTTCCGTCAGGGAGGACGCCGGCAGAGAAACGAAGGCGGAGGTCGTGCAAGATCACCCCACCCTTCCTTCCGGCGTTGAGGGCGCGGCAGTACCGGCGGGAGAGCTTCCCGAGGTAAATGTAACGCTCATGGGACATGCCGCACCGGCCGTGCAGTCTGGAGCCGGTTGTGCCCGGATGGTGGCGCAGCGTATCGTCGAGAAGGTGGCCGTCTTTTCCGACGCGGTGAACGGGATGATCACCGGTTCCTCTCCGGACGCTGATTCCCAGGGCGACAATGCGGATGAGGCGGTGGAAGGATATGTTCCCATGAAGGAAGCCATGAAACGGGCTGTGGCGGCGTCCTTCGCGGGCGTTGTCGAGGGGCCCGCCGGCATGGACGGCCCCGAGAGCTCGAGGCTCTTCGGGATATCCCTTGATGAAAAGGGTCTTTTGAGGGTGGATACGGGCGTTTTGTGTGACGCCCTTTCCGGCGGGAAGGGCGAGGCGGTCCGTTTCGTCCATGACCTCACGGCCTCCCTCCATGACAGGATCACCTACAACGCCCTGGCCTTCGCAAGTCTCCACGCGCGGGTCGAAGAGACGGTCCCTGGCGTTCCTTCCGGCAGGGAACCTGCGTCAGGCGAGGACACGGACAGAAAGGCCCACTTCGAAAAGAGGCTTAACGAACTTCAGATGCTCTTGAAGAGCTCCTACGAATTGAAGGACTCCTTTATGCGGAAGTCCGGGGGATGGTTGAAGTGAGAACAAGGGACGAGAAAGACATCATCTTCTTTGAGGGGATGACCCTGGCGGCCCTGGAACAGGAGGACGGTGCCGCGTTCGTCGCCTGCCTGCTCAGGCGGGAGAAAGTCTGCGAGCGCCTGGCCGCGTCGTCGGCCCATCTCGATGCCGATGTCGCCGAGAGGTTCTGCGGCAACGAGATGAGGGTCATAGAGAGGCTCGAGGAGGAGCGCTCGAGGCTTCTCAGGGAGATAGACCGGTATTCACAGAACCGGCGGGCCCTGAGATCCTACGACCCGAAATTTCCGCTGCCCCCGGTCCCTGTATTTTTTTCTGTTAAGAAATAAAAAAATCGCTTAAGTCATCTTCCTTCTTGTCCGATAAAGTAACAGGGAGAAGTGGATGACAATCTCGGATTACCAGATCAGCAGTGTCATAAGAACCTACATGAAGAACATGAAGGTTCGGATGAACAGGACTGGTAAAGAACGGGAAACGGACAACCGCGAGGATGAAGTAAACATTTCACGGGAAGGAATGAAGAAAATGCTCTACGACCGGATCGGTGAGCACGTGACCGAAAAATTGAAGAGACATGATGAAAAATGATGACTCCTTCCGCATTCTCATTGTCGACGATAACAAGGAACTCAGGGAGATCCTTCAGGAGTATCTGAAAGGCGAAGGCCATCGGGTGGAAGGAGCGGCCGACGGCAAGGAGGCCCTTGACAGATACCATCGGGAGTCCTTCGATCTCATCATCACGGACCTCAACATGCCGGAAGTGTCCGGCATGGAGTTGATAAGGACGATCAGGAAAGAGAACCAGGATACGGAGTTCGTCATCATCACGGGTTATGCCTCGATGGACAGCGCCGTGGAAGCGGTGAGGATCGGTGCGTTCGATTACATCGTCAAGCCTTTCAGGATGGAAGAGCTTCAGGTGGTCGTCAAGAACGCCCGTGACAAGATCACCCTGAAGAAACTCAACGCAAAGCTCGTACAGACCCTCCAGAGCTTCTACGACGAGATGGAACGGTATCGCGGGAAGAAACCCGAAGAACCCGAGGACAGGGATGAACCCGAGAACGGCAAAAGGACGAGCGATACGGAGCAGATCGTTGCCGAGATAAGGAACCTGGAAAAACTGAGAAAGGGGAGACTGCTCATTGAGTGACAGAATGTCTTGTCGGGCCAGAAGGCGTGAGGGATGAGCGATGATAGAGGGGACAAAGATACTCGTTGTCGATGACAACCCCGAGGTCATCAACATCCTGGGAGATTTTCTCGGTCTCAACGGTTGCGAGATATACAAGGCGACCTGTGGCAGGGAAGCCCTGGAGATGCTGGAGAAGAAGGACCCGGAGATAGTCATACTCGACGTCCAGCTTCCCGACCTCAACGGCATAACGCTCATCGACACCATAAAGGTCACGAAGCCCACCACCGCCGTGATCATGGCGACGGGTTACTACGACCCCAACTTCGTTATAGACGCCATGAAGAAGGGCGCGTCGGATTTTCTTCTCAAACCCTTCGAGCTCGACAAGCTCATGCTCGTCATGATGAGGGTCCTCAGGGAGAGGAAGCTCCTCATCGAGAACGAGAACATGATGCAGAACCTCAGCGACAAGAAGAAGATCGAGCATCTTAACAGGGAACTGCAGAAGAAGATAAAAGAGCTGACCACGATGTACCACATCTCGAACAAGTTCAACTCCATCAACATCTTCGAGGATGTCTACGAAAAGATGATCCACATCGTGGGCGAGACCCTCGATGTCCGCTCCTGCGGGTATTATGTTCCCGATGGCGATACGAACGAACTGATGCTTTACGCCGGGCACACGAAGGACGGAGAGGCGCCGGGATGGGACTGGCAGCGCATCAGCATGCCCGAGGACCTGAACCGGCTGCCGCGGGGAACGCGCAAGCATGTCGTCAAGGACAACAGGATATATCTTCCTCTCGTCATCCAGGGGGAGCCCATCGGCTTCATCATGACGGAGGCGAAGATGAACGGCAAGGGAGCGAAATCCCTTGAGAACGACGCCTTCTTCCTTCGTCTCATCGCCGAAAAGGCCTCGACCCAGATAGAGAACAGGATGCTTTACGAGAGTCTCTTCGAAAACATCCTTCACACACTGAAATCGTTGATCATCGCCATCACGAAGCGTGACCTCTACACGGAAGGGCACTGCAAGAGGGTCACGGGCATGAGCCTCGCCCTTGGCGAGCGCTTCGGGATCAGTGATTATGAGACGGATGTCATAAAGGTCGTCTGCCCCGTTCACGACCTCGGGAAGATAGGCATTCCCGACAGCATACTGCTCAAACCGGAACGGCTTTCCGACGAGGAATATGCCATCATGCAGAGCCATTCCGTGTACGGAGAAGAGATCATGAGCCGTTTCGAGATCCTGGCGAAGGAGGCGAGGATCATCAGGCATCACCATGAGCGCTATGACGGCAAGGGATACCCCGATCGCCTCGCGGGCGGCGACATTCCCGTCTGCTCGCGCATAATAGCGGTATGCGACGCTTACGATGCCATGGTCACCGACCGTCCCTACCGCAAGGCCATGGGAATGGATGAGATCGTGTCGGAGATCGTTCGGTGCAGCGGCAGCCAGTTCGATCCTGAGGTAGTGAAGGCTTTCGTTGACCTGGTGCGGGATGGCTATGAGTGGTGAGGATGAAAGAAGGGAATTCTTCAGGATCACCGACAGGATCCCCCTGGAGTTCCGTCCCATCAGCCGTGATGAGTTCGCGAGGCTTGAGGACATCATCCGATACAATTCCACCCAGGTTGTCGACAGGCTGCACGAGTTGTACTTCCTGGAAGATCAGGGAGAGCTGAAGGAAGCGACCGATCAGATACACGAGTACATGCGGATGATCAACAGGAAGCTCGATCTGATCATAGAGATGCTGGGCAAGTCTTCCGCGGGCGACAGTTACGTGACCGTAAATACCGACGTGAATATAAGCGGTGCCGGCGTTCAGTTCGCGTGCGAAACCCTTCTGAAGGAGGGGGATTTCGTGGAACTCAGGATCATCGTCCCCGTGTTTCCTTATCCTAGGATCACCTGCCTGTGCCAGGTTGTCAGGGCGGACGAGCGCGGTGGCGCTGGTCCCCGCAGGTGCGCACTGAAATTCATGGTCATAAACGAGAAGGACCGGGACGTCCTGGTCAATTATGTTTTTCTGAAGGAACGCCAGTACCTGCGTCAAAAAAAAGAGACGGCGAGTTAATGAACTATGGATATTGCAACCCTCCTCGGTTTGGTGGTCGGAATCGGCTCCGTTCTTCTTGCCTTCCTCATGGAAGGGGGGCACCTCTCGGCGCTGATCCAGGTACCGGCCATGATACTCGTCGTGTTTGGTACCTTCGGCGCGGCAACGGTGACCACCTCCGTTAAGCAGCTCGTCAATCTTCCCAATCTCATGAAGGTGGCCCTCTCCGAAAAGAAGATGGATTCCCGGCAGCTCATCGATCTTCTTTTCGATCTCTCCCAGAAGGCGAGGAAGAACGGGCTGCTGAGCCTCGAAAAGGACCTCGACGCCATAGAGGAACCCTTTCTGCGAAAGGCCATACAGCTGGCCATCGACGGTTTCGAAACGAACAAGATACGGGAGATCCTCGAGATAGAGATGGTTTACATCGAGGAGCGCCACAAGGCCGGGGCCGCCTTTTTTCAGAGACTCGGCGGTTTCTCCCCGACGCTGGGTATCATAGGGACGGTCCTCGGGCTCATCCACGCCCTGGGGAGCATGGAGAGCAGCTCCAACATGGCCTCCGCCATTGCGAGCGCCTTCATCGCCACCCTGTGGGGCGTCGCCCTCGCCAACCTCGTGTACCTGCCCCTGTCGGACAAGTTGAGGCACAAGCACCAGGACGAGGCCCTCTACCTGGAGATCATAACGGAGGGCGCCATATCACTGGCCATGGGTGACAACCCCCGTGTCATCAGGATGAAGCTGGTCTCGTTCCTGCTTCCCGACAAACGGATGGAGGACAGGCGGTGAGACGGAAGAAAAAACCCGATGAGCACGAGAACCTGGAGCGCTGGCTCATCACCTATTCGGACCTCATCACGCTGCTCCTCGCCTTCTTCATCATGATGTATACCTTTTCAAAGCATGACTCGGAGAAATACAAAGAACTGGCGGGCCACCTGAAGTCGATATTCACCGGGGGATCGGGTGTCGCGGCCGCGGGAGCGGCGACGGGAAATGTCCCCTTCAACGTTTCCCTGAAGAAGCCCGGCTCCGCGGACGACGTGAAGGAGAGGCTCGAGGAGGAGATACGGAAGCTTGCGGACACCGATGCCCTCGGGAAGAAGATCTCCGTAATCACCGACGAGAGGGGAATCGTGATCAGGGTTCTGGACGAGGCCTTCTTCGACCTCGGCAAGGCCGACCTCAAACCGGGGGCGAAACGGACGCTTGACACCATAGCGCCCGTCATCAGCGCGGCGAACAATCCCCTGCGTGTGGAGGGCCATACCGACAACATGCCCATCTCGACCTCGGAATTCAGGTCCAACTGGGAACTTTCGGTGCGGCGCGCCACGGAGGTCGTGCGCTACCTTATCGAGAAACACGACCTTTCCCCCCGGAGGATATCCGCCGTTGGCTATGCCGAGTACCACCCCGTGGCTCCCAACGACACCGCCGAGAACCGTTCCCGCAACCGCAGGATAGAGATCATCGTATCCAGATCCGTCACGGACGATCAAAAAAAATAGCCCTCCCCGTTGTTTCCGTGATCTTTGTGTGATATCGTAGCTGAAAGGCCGTCTGCCTGCGATGATGTCTCGTGCGGGGGTTATGGGTGATGGGTTATGGGTGATGGGAGAAAGAAAACATTCCACGCCATCGATGAAGCGGGTGGCGAGGGAAAAGCAAGGGACTTCCGCCCCTGGGGCTATTATGAGGTTCTGGCAGACCTGCCGGACTGCAAGGTCAAGAGGATAGTCGTGTATCCGGGGTGCCGTTTGAGCCTGCAGAGGCACAAGCATCGTGACGAACACTGGTTCGTGCTGGCCGGGAGCGCCATTGTGACCGTGGACCGCAAGGACATAACCCTTGACAGAGGCGGTTTTGTCGATATCCCCCGTGCTCTTTTGCACAGGGTGAACAACACCGGCACCGGGGATTTTGTCTTCATCGAGGTACAAACGGGAGACTATTTCGGAGAGGACGATATCGAAAGGCTGGAGGATGACTACGGAAGGGCGTAAATCTGTCTCTTATACACATCTC
>LVAA01000017.1 GCA_001603955.1 Syntrophobacterales bacterium Delta_02
TGACAATGATGTGCATATGAGATAAGATATTTTTCAGAAGATATGCATGAACAGCGCCGGTCCGCAAAACAAGCATCTTAACATATTCTTCATAGCTGTCGCGACGATCGCAACTATTCTTGTCAGTCTCTATTGTCTTCATACCGATTTGTTTATTGTTTTTCAGAATCTCTTTTATATTCCCATTATTTTGAGCTGCGTGTACTACACGATGAGAGGGCTTATATACTCTGTGTGCCTTGCGGTGCTCTACATTCTGTTGATCCTTTTTTTTTTGCGTCTGATAGCAGCATCATCATGCAGGCACTGGTGAGGGCAGTTTTCTTCATCGCTGTTGCGGGAATTGTCACTTTTTTGTCGACACGGCGCAGACAGGCCGAGGAGAGGCTTAGACAAGAAACCGATGCCATCGAAGCTTCAATGGATGGCATCGCCATCCTTAACGAATATCAAGAATATGTATATGTGAATGAAGCTCACGCAGATATACATGGTTACAATACATCTGGGGAATTAACAGGGGTATCATGGCGCGTTCTCTACGATGAAGATGAACTGCAAAGATTCGATCACAGTATTATGCCGGAACTTATTCAGAAAGGACGGTGGCAAGGGGAGGCAAGAGGAAAGAGGAAAGATGGAAGCATCTTCCCTCAGGAAATATCGTTAACGGTGTTGGATAACCGCGGGTTGATATGTGTTGTACGTGACATAACCGAACATAAGGCGGCCGAGGAGGCGCTCAAGGAAAGCGAAGCCCGGTACCGCTCCTTCTTCGAAAATGCCGTAGAAGGTGTCTTCCAGACCACACCAGAGGGAAAATTTGTTTCCGTAAATCCTGCCCTGGCAAAGCTCTTCGGATATAATTCCCCACAGGAGTTAATGGAACAGACCACCGATATCGGTACACAGCTTTATGCGGATCCAGAACAGCGCGAAACGTTCAAGAATACCTTTGAAACAAAAGGGATTATCAAGGGATTTGAGGTACAATTTATCAACAAAGATGGAAATACCGTGTGGGCATCCTTAAACGCCCGGGCAGTCAGAAACGATGATGGCACGATTATCAGGTACGAAGGCACCTCGGAGGACATCACCTCCCACAAACATGCCCAAGAGGAACTGAAACAGAGAGAAAAGACACTTCAGGCATTTTTTGACGCCGTTCACGATAGCATGATGCTCATTGATACAGAAGGCACGGTACTATTATCAAATAAAACGGTTGCCCAAAGACTAGGCACAACTGTCCAGGAACTTACGGGTACCTGCCTGTATGACCATTTCCCCCCGGACGTGGCAAGATATAGAAAAGAACACTACGATAAAGTTATTGTTACGGGTGAATCGGTTAATTTTGAAGATACAAGGTCGGGGAGATCTTTTGAGCAGCATTGCTCCCCTGTTTTTGACAAGGAAGGAAAAGTATCAGGGGTAGCCGTCTTTGCCCACGAAACCACTGGCCGCAAGCGGGCCGAGCAGGAAAGACAAATTCTGCAAGAGCGTTTACAGCAGGCGAATAAGATGGAGGCCATCGGAACGTTAGCCGGCGGCATCGCCCACGACTTCAACAATCTCCTTATGGGGATTCAGGGCTACGCTTCCCTGTCGTTGATGGATACTGATCCCTCCCATCCCAATTATCAGCGGCTCAAAAGGATTGAGGCACAGGTACAAAGCGGGGCGGATTTAACCAAACAGCTGTTGGGGTTTGCGCGTGGGGGAAGATATGAGATAAAACCAACCGATATGAACGACATCATTCAAAAGACCGCGTCCATGTTCGGCAGGACCAAAAAGGAAATCGCCATCCATCAGAAATTTGGGAAAGACCTCTTTGTTGTGGAGGTTGATCGGGGACAGATGGAACGGGTGTTCATGAATCTGTATGTAAATGCGTGGCAAGCCATGCCCGGGGGCGGAGAGATCTATCTGGAGACAGAGAATGTTTTTCTAGATGATGAACAGGCGTTTTCCTATGATCTCAAATCCGGGAACTATGTCAAAGTCTCTATGACCGACAACGGCACAGGGATGGATGAGAAGACCCGTGAACGTATCTTTGATCCCTTCTTCACAACAAAGGATATGGGAAGAGGAGCAGGGTTGGGATTGGCCACGGTCTATGGCATCATAAAGGGTCACAACGGTATGATCAATGTGTACAGTGAGCCCGGTCACGGGACAACGTTCTCCATCTACCTGCCGGCTTCAGAGAAGGAAGTGGTGAAGGAGAAGACAGCAGCGGGGACAATCGCAAGGGGCACAGAGACAATTCTGCTGGTAGATGATGAACAGATGATTCTGGAAGTGAGCAGGGAACTGCTGGAGTCCATTGGGTACCGTGTCTATACGGCAGGGAGGGGTCAGGAGGCGATTGCTGTTTACATGGAGAAAGGAAACGAAATTGATCTGGTCCTTCTGGACATGATCATGCCTGGGATGTCCGGTGGAGAGACTCTCGATCGTCTCCGGGAGATCAACCCGGATATCAAGGTTATTCTCTCAAGCGGATACAGCATCAACGGTGAGGCCCGAAAGATTATGGGTAAAGGCTGCAACGGGTTTCTTCAGAAGCCCTTTCAACTTGAACAATTATCCAGCATGGTCAGGGAGGTGCTGGATTGAAACAGTGCTTTCATGTGGTAGCCGTGGCGCAGAGCTGATCTTCGACGGTGAGGATTAGTAGGTGTGATCCGAAGCGTGGCTGCGCGGCCATGGCACCCCGCGCGCCCCCCGCACCGGCCTTACACCGAAACGAACAAAGCCCCCAACCAGCTCCATCCCTTCGCTTCTAACCCGCAACCCGCAACGGTCTTTTCTCCTGAAACCTGAAACTTGAAACCTGCAACCGTCTTTAGTACACTTGGAACATGATGGATCCCGGGAATCAGGTCGTTCTTATCGACACCCATTGCCACCTCAACGACCCATCCTTTAAGGATTCCCTCGACGGCGCCCTTGGTCGCGCCCGACGCGCGGGTGTTGGGCAGTTCATCGTGCCCGCGTACGACCTTGCGTCGCTGCCCAGGACACTTGAGCTTGGGCGGCGTTATCCGGGAGTTGTCTTTCCGGCTTTTGGTCTCCATCCGTGGTACCTGGGGGACGGGGGGTTGGAGGAACTGGACCTGTATATGGGTCTTGAGGAAACCGTGGCGGTGGGGGAGGTGGGGCTCGATCTTGCGCCGGGGATGGCGCCGGTGGAGGTGCAGGAGCGGGCCCTCGTTGCGCAGCTCGATATGGCAGTCGAGAGAAGGCTGCCGGTCCTTGTTCACTGCAGGAAGGCGCACGAAAGGATGCTTGGTATCCTTGGGGAGTATCGGGGGAAGGTGAGGGCGGTGCTGCATTCCTTTTCGGGGAGCGCGGAGGTGATGGAGAGGTTTCTCGGGCTGGGGTGTTATATCTCCTTCTCCGGTTCCGTGACGCGTCAGAGGGCGAAGAAGTATCATCGCTGCGCGCGGTTCGTGCCAGCGGAGCGGTTTCTTCTGGAGACGGACGCCCCTTCCATCGCGACGCAGACAACGGTGGCCTCCCTCGTTGAGCCTTCGCATACCGTTGAGGTTGCCGCAAAGGTCGCCGAGTTGAGGGGTGTCTCCCTGGAAGAGGTGTGCCGCCGGTCAACGGAGAACGCTCGCAGGCTGTTCGGGTTGGAAAGGATGGAAGGAGAAAGATGACGTCACCGGAGGAGTATTTTTCCCGGAGCATCATGCTCTACGGGCGGAAAGGTTTCGAGTTGCTCGGGAAGAGCACCGTTGCCGTCGTGGGACTGGGGGGCGTCGGTTCCTACGCCGCTGAGGCCTTGTGCCGGGCGGGTGTAGGGGGGATACGGCTTATCGATTGCGATACCGTCAAGGCCACCGACGTGAACAGGCAGCTCATTGCCTTGAGGACGAACGCGGGTGCCCGGAAGGTGGACGTGGCGGAAGACCGCCTCCGGCAGGTGAACCCCGAAGCGCGCCTCGATCCCCGCCATGCCTTCTTCCATCGCGACACCGCGGACGACCTCCTTGCCGGTGGCATCGACTTCGTGGTAGACGCCATCGACAGCATGAACCCCAAGGCCGAGCTCATCAGCCAGTGTGTCGGTCGCTCATTACCGATCGTTTCCGCGCTGGGCGCCTCCAGCAGGACGGACCCCATGAAGGTGCGCCTCGGACTCCTCGCCGAAACTGAGGTGTGCCCCCTTGCCCGGACGCTCAGGCGCTATCTCAGGAACCGGAACGTCACGACGGACATCCCCGTCGTCTATTCAACGGAAACACCCCTTAAGCCCCATCCGGACGGCCCGCCGGCCTCCCGCGAGACAGCGGGTGCCCACGTGCGGGGAAGGGCGCGCGAATCACTGCCCAGCCTCCCGACGCTCCCCGCCATCTTCGGCCTCATCGCGGCGAACTATGTGATTATGGAACTGATAAAAGAGGTCTCAGGTCACACGTCGCAGGTCACAGGCTGAAGACCGTCACAAGTCGCAAGTCTCAGGTCGCAAGTCGAAAGGCAAGAGATTGCGCCGGGAATCCCGTTTTCGTCTTTCAGTCTTTGCCTGTGACGTGCGACGTGTGACCTGAGACGGTTTTTTCTTCGTCCAGTTTCCTGCGAATCTCTGTGAGGAGCATGTCTGTTTCGATGGGTTTGAAGATGCAGGGGGTGATGGAGTCGCCGAACCCCTGTTTGTCGAGGCTGTCCGCCGAGTATCCCGTCATGAAGATCGTCTTTACCTTCGGGTCCATTTCGAGTATGGTGTCGTAGACATCTTTCCCGCTCTTCTTCGGCATCATCACGTCGAGGAGGACGAGGGCTACCTTGTCCCTGTAGCGGCGGAAGGTATCTATCCCCTCTTCGCCATCCTTTGCCTCGATGACGGTGTACCCGTTGGATTCGAGGATCTCCCTGATGAAGTTCCTGATGTCCGTTTCGTCCTCGCAGATGAGGATCGTTTCCGTGCCCCTGAGATGCGCCGCCAGGCGTATCGCCTCCCGGGTCTCGACGGGGACGTCTATGAGAGGCAGATAGATGTTGAAGGTCGTGCCGTAGCCGACGTTCGTCTGGACCGAGATGAACCCCTTTTGCTGCTTCACGATCCCGTATATGGTGGCAAGGCCGAGGCCGCTCGCCTTCCCCGGTTCCTTCGTTGTGAAGAAGGGGTCGAAGATCTTGTCGACCATCGATTCGTCCATGCCTTCCCCGGTGTCTTCGAAGGCAAGAAGGGCATAGCGGCCATCTCTTCTTTCGCCGTTGTCCCCGGAGATGGACGCGTCAGGATTCTCCACCGTCTCCGTCCGTATCGTTACCTTGCCCCCTTTCGGCATGGCGTCGCGGGCATTTGTCGCAAGATTGATGAGTACCTGGATTATCTGGTTGCTGTCGGCAAGGACCACGGGGCTTGTTTTCGAGAAAATGACGGAAAACTCGATATGCTCCCCTATGATGCGGCGAAGCATCTTTTCCGCGCCCTTTATAACATCGTGAAGGTCGGTTGGACGGGGGTCGTTCACCTGCTTCCTGCTGAAGGCAAGAAGCCCCTTCACCAGATTTGCGGCGCGATTGGAGCAGGCGAGGATGTTCCGGGCGTACCTGTTGAGGCCGGGGTCGTTGTCGGTCTTGATCCTGAGCAGGTTTCCGTACCCGCTGATCGCGGTGAGGATGTTGTTGAAGTCGTGGGCGATCCCTCCCGCAAGCTGGCCGATGGCCTCCATCTTCTGGGCCTGGAGGAATTGCTGCTCCATCTTCTTGTTCTCAGTTATGTCCGAGAAGATGCACAGGACGCCGGGGACACCTTTCCACGTGATGCCAACCCAGCAGTTGTGTATCCATTTCGTTTCGCCATTTTTGCAGGTTATCCTGATGGGAAGCCGGAGGCTTTTGGCCTCGGACCTCATGATCCTGCGATGGGCTTCCTTTACGGCATTGCCGTCCTGGGAACCCGTGATCTCGGAAAGGGTACGGGGGGTGATCTCATGGAGAGAGAACCCGGTGATCTGTGAGGCCCTCCCGTTCATGAAAGTGACCTTCTCCGCAACGATGACCATAATGCCCTCGGACATGTTTTCGACGAGGAGGCGGTAGCGTTCGTTCACCGCTTTCAATTGTTTCTTGCGCCCTCTCGAGGACCTGATGAGTATCCAGACCCACAAGAGGAGGAAGAGGGCGAGGCCGGCGGCAATCCGCAGGCCCGAGATGAGATCGTGGGTGTCTCCCTGGCCGGGGACCTTGCCTCCCAGGATCGCACACCATTTTTGGCAGAATTCTAGGAATGTTCCCGGACCGGCGGCGAAGAGATCCCCCGCGGAAGGATTCCCCGGTGACATGAGGCTGCCTGATCCGCCGGTGTATGATGTTGCCCCGCCGCAAACGGGGGACAGGACCGCAAGAAAGGCCGCTACTATGACCACAGCGGCGAAACGTCTATATAGAGCACGACAGCGCATTTTTCGGTCAGTTATGAAAACCGTTCGACGATGGAAACCTCTCAACTGCCTGATGACTGCTTGCGCCAAAAAAAGTAAAAATACATGTTATTGTTTGTTTTATTTACTCTATCTTATACCAGCACGGAGTGTCATGGCAACAACAAAAACGCAGATGGCCGGACGCTGGTTATCGGAGGGGCGGGAAAGTCGTATTGCAATGTTCTCGGCCGAATGCTATATTCCGTACTTGACGCGTGGATATGACATCCTTTCAGGGAGGCACCATGAAGATGATGACCGGCATTGCCTGTGTTGCCTGCTGTCTTCTCGCCGTCTGCATGCTTCTCACCCAATCCGGCTGCACCGGAGAAGGGGAGAAAGGTTCAGGACCTCAAGCCGCGAAGACCCCGCCGCAGGCCCGGCCGGCGAAAGCGGGAGGCTTTACCGTTCCCGAGGAAGGTACGCCGGCTGAAAGGGTCACAAAGCTCTGGGAATCGACAGGTCCCGTCATGAAGGCGGACTCGCAGGCAAACCTTGACGACAGGGAGTACCAGGAAAAGAGGACGCCCCTTTTCTCCGTCTGGGTCACGCTGCAGGGGAAGCTTTCCCTGGCCGCCAGGAAGGATGAGAAGGCGCAGCGGGTCATTCCCGAGGTTCTCAAGTTCATAGACAACCTTTACGGTTTCCCCGGCTTCACGCAGGAACGCCGCGAAAAGGACCGCGAAACAGCAAAGAAGTTCTTCGACAAGCGATACAGTAAGCTGGAGGAACAGATAAAAGCACTGAAATGAGCCTGCTTGAACCGCTTGAGCGCAAGAACCTCTGTGGTCACTGAAAATAAAGAAACAGACGCAATTCGGCCCCCGGATGACAACCGGGAGTCAGGCCGTACTCGTTCTCTCCCGTCTTTCGTTTTTAACGTTCAAGCGGCTCAAGCTGCTCAAGCGGTTCGAGCGGTCTTTAATGTACCGTTACGGTGAAAACCACGGTTCTGGCCGGTTCGGTGTTCTTTTCCCATGGGCGGAGGTAGTGAAAGGTCAGCTTTTCGGTTCCCGGCGACTTGGCCCTGAAGGCCATGTGCTCCTTGCCGCCGGCCCCGGCCAGGTCCGTTCGGGCCGCCACGAACCTGTTGCCCGTAAAGACAACGACACCGCCTCCGGCCTTGTCCTGCCTCTGCCAGGTATAACCCGTTGTCGGATTCGAATCGAGGACGATGGAAAACGTTTCGCCAACGGTCACCTGTATCGTCTGCAGGGGGTCGGTGAATTCCCGGTCCGCTTCCGGAAACACGGCCGCCGTTCTCTGATTCTCCGCGCATGCGTTTATGCACAGCCCCATGAGAACGGCAAGGATCAGTGAGAGTATTCTGGCCACAGTTCATCCTCCTGCGATCGTTTTACGGTGACGTTATCAGATAGCGCTTCCCGATGCAAGTCAAATGAGAGGGATACGGGCGGGGATAAGAAAAGAGCCGGACACGGCCCGGCTCGGAAGGTTTCTCAAGATGGCCGCGTGTCAGGACGCTTTTTCGTTCTCACCGCGCTTTTTTGCCTGCGGCCGTTTTTGTGCCTGTAGCATCCTCGCCGAAAGGTATCTTCTTCATATCGAAATTCTTGTGGCATTCGAGGCAGTAGGTCTTTGACGCTGCGTGGGCCTTGTGGCACACGGTACAATTGATGGTCCCGAGATGGGACTTGTGGGGATTCCTGTCAGGAAAATCCCTGGGTTCCGTTTTCCCGGCAAGCTGTTCCATGTCGCCATGGCAGATGAGGCACCGCTCGTTCTCAACGGAATCGCCGGCTTCGGGCAATTTTTCGTGGCACCCGGCACAGGTCACATTCTTCCTGCCGTGATGGGCGTCGAGATATTTCGATGAGGCCCAGGAGGCAAAGATCTTCCTGATCTCATGCATGTTCTCCTGCTTGAGAACGCCGAGGGGCTTCTTCGCTCCCTTTACACCGAAGGCCTTGCCCGGCTGCCAGGTATGGCAGGCAAGGCAATCGATCTCATTGCCCGGCTGCAGATGAGAGAGGTGAAGCTTCGCCGAGTAGGCCTTCGGCTTTGTCTCGTTCCGGAGGTCGGGGGCATGACAGGACGCACACGCCTTGATGTCTTTCCCCGCAACGCGGGGATGCTTCGCAGGCAGGAGCGAGGAGAATTCGCTGTGGCAACTCGTGCAGGTCTGCTGCCCGGGGGCAGCGGGCTTCGCGGGCCCGGCGTCCGTGACAGAATGGAATGACAGGAGAAACATGAAGACGATCGCCAAACTGAAGAGTATTCTGGTCATTTCTCAGCCCTTTCTCTTTCATTTAGGGGACAGGCTACAACCCCCGCCCCGGGATGGACCATATCTGCCGCGTCGATCCCCCGCTCTTCCCGATCCATGATGGCGACCCCGGGATCGATCACTTTCGCTTCGTCTGGAATGTTTGCTTTGTATATCTATAACCCCGGTCACACCTGTTGTTCAAGAACAAATTCCGGACATTCCCGGGGCGAAGCAACCCTCCCCATCGCACGGACGGGGAGGGCCTTCTTGTTTTTCCCTGAAACCTGAAGCCGTTCCTACCTCAGTCTGAACCTCTGTATCTTGCCCGTCGCGCTCTTCGGAAGCTCGTCGACGAATTCGATCCAGCGGGGGTATTTGAACTTTGCCTGCCGGTCGAGGACCCACTTCTTCAATTCTTCTTTCAGTTCCTCGGATCCTTCGTACCCGCTTCTCAGTATGACGAAGGCCTTTGGCTTTATGAGGTTCTTCGCGTCGGGGGCGCCGACGACGGCGCATTCCAGGACGGCCGGGTGGTGGCTCAGGGTGTTCTCCACCTCGATGGGGGAGACCCAGATGCCGCCCACCTTGAGCATGTCGTCAGCACGTCCGGCGCACCAGTAGTAACCTTCCTCATCGATGTAGTACTTGTCTCCCGTGTTGACCCACTCTCCCTGCATGGTGACCCGCGTCTTTTCGCGCTTGCGCCAGTACTGCTGGGCGGCGCTGTCACCCTTGACGTGCAGCGTGCCTATCTCGCCCCGGGGGACTTCCTGACTGTTCTCGTCGACGAGCCTGAGTTCGTAACCGGGAACGGGTTTCCCCGTGGACCCCGGCTTGATGTCGCCGGGCCTGTTGGAAAGGAATATGTGGAGCATTTCCGTGGAGCCGATGCCGTCGATGATCTCGATGCCGAAGCGTTGCTTCCAGCGCTCGAAGATGTCCACGGGAAGCGCCTCGCCGGCGGACACGCAGACCCTGACCGACGATAGCTCGTGCTGGTCGTTGGGGTTGACCTTCTTGATGCCCTTTTCCTTGTCCTCTTTGGCCTTGTACTCAAGCATTTGCCCGTAGAGCGTGGGGACGCCGAAGAAAATGGTGGGACGGAACTTCTCGAGATGCCTGAAAACGTTCTCGGGCGAAGGAGCGTGGGCGTTGAGCACGGCCGAGGCGCCGACGGACATGGGGAAATACATGCCGTTGCCGAGACCGTAGGAGAAGAAGAGCCGTGCCGCCGAAAAGACGATATCGTCCTCTGTGATGCCGAGCACGCCCTTGGCGAAGGACTCGGAGGTGACCACCATGTCGTACTGGGAATGGATGGCCCCCTTGGGTGAGCCCGTCGAGCCCGAGCTGTAGAGCCAGAAGCCGACGTCATCCTTCGTGGTGAACTCCGTCTTCACCGTGTTGGGAGCATGGCGGTATTTCTGCTTGAAGGGGATGTGGGCCCCCATGGTCTCGGATATCACGACGAGGTCGCGCAGGTAGAAAAGGTCGCCCTTGATCTGCGCGAGGATGGGCAGGAGCTGCTCAGAGACGACGAGCGCCTTTGCCCGGCTGTCGTTGAGGTAATACTCGTAATCCTCCGCTGTCAGCATGGTGTTGACGGGGATGGGCACGGCGCCGATCTTCATGGCACCCCAGAAAACGGCGTAGAACTGGGGTACGTCGAGCATGATCACCAGGATCCGGTCGTCCACGGTTATGCCGACCTCGCGGAAGGCGTTGGCTGTCTTGTTGGCCATCTTGTGGATGTCGTTGTAGGTATAGCTCCGGTATTCCGTGTACACCGCGGTCTTGTGACCCCGCCCCTGGCGGATGTTGCGGTCAACGAAATAATCGGCTGCGTTAAAAAAGTCAAGTGGTGTTCCAGCTGTCATGATATCTCCTTTCGTCGCTCGGGAAGGGGCGGATCGCCGCACCTTCCGAACGCCACTATAAGTATATGATATTCACCAGTTTCCCCATGGATTTCATCTTCTCCGCGAGGAGCCTGACGATAACGTCTCTCGGGTATACACCCATCTGTCTGAAGACTATATGTTCGTGTCCCGGATTTGCTGCCGTTCCAACGAGAAAGTTGATCGTGTCGGAGGCGTGGAAAAACCTGTAGAGATCTGAAACTGAAGAGTCAGGTTCGAGCTTCTCGGGTGCCTCTCCCAGGATGTTGTATACCTGATTGAGGGTGATCGCACCCTCCGTCGCATAGTCTACACCTTTTATATCATAAGACGGCGGTTTATGGTAGGCATTTGACATGTTCTTCATCTCGATGGGGACGCCAAGGTTACGGGCGACGATCTCGGCGGTGGACGACCCGCAGACGATCTTCGTTCCCTTCATCTCCATGAACTCCTTGATGACCTTCGCGTCGCTCGATTTCCGGGCGGGCGGTCCCGTCAGGATGTTGAGGACCCGGGCCTCACGGCAGAGCAGAAGGCTGCACGTGGTGTCGTCGCCGTACGTCGACCCCGAGATGTCCCTCACGTTGGCGACGATCCTCCCGGGGATGTCCTTCATCCGTACGCCCTGTGCAAGGAGGCCGTTGATGAAGTCGCAGGCCCCCTGGATGCCCCAGCCCATGCGGTATTGCTGCCCGAGGCCGGCCTGGCTGACCCCGTCGCTGACCATGACGATGCCGTCACCGTGCTCCAGCATGCAGTTGACCTCTCCCACCATTTCCAGGCCCATGGGAAAGACGCGCTGCTTCGGCAGGTATGCGGCGAGGCGGTTGTTGATGAGTATGGGGGAAGGGATCTCGTAGGACACGACCGTCGCGTGGCCGCTCACCAGAACGCGGCAGACGGAAAAGGCGGAAAAGGGAATGTCCATGGTCCGCGCCGCGTGCATGGTGTCGACGACCTTATGGCATGCTTCGCGCAGGGTGAAACCCACGCGGATGAGTTCCATGAGACGGGAGGCGCACATGACCGCCGCTACCCGGGCCTTGATCCCCGTTCCGATGCCGTCGGCCACGATAACGGTGGTGGCCTCGGCGGTGCGTTCCTCCACTATGTAGTCGCCGCATATACCGCCGGGCTTTTTCGCCGCCTGCAGGTTTGCCGCTTCGATATATTTTCTCGGTTCATCGGGGGTTGGTTTCATCGCCCTCGCTCAGACTCATCAGCTTTCGCACCAGTTCCTCACCGCGGGCCGTGCTTTCGCCCAGGAACTGGGCAATATTCTGGGCCATCTTGATCTGGTGTTCAAGGAGCTCGTTTGCCTGTTCCACCGTCTGGGAACGGATCTCCCTGAGCTTCTTTTCGTGTTCCTGTTGACTCGTTATGTTGATGAAGATGCCGACGATCTGCTTCTCCTCCTTGAGCATGTACAGGAGCTCGCGGCACAGCAGGTTGTAGGGACGGTGCAGGATGGTGATGTCCAGGGTCTCCGTGAAGCCGGATATGAGCTTTTCGAAGGGGGCCGGATCCATGAGATAGGATATGTGCCGTCCCAGGATGACGTCGCTGCAGGAGAAGAATTTCTTGAACGCGGGATTCATGCCGAGGATGTTCAGTTCGTCGTCGAGCATGAGCACGCCGTTCGGCGTGGTGCTGAAGATCTGGTCCGTGCGCCTTTCAGCGAGACGCCTCATGTAGGGGATGCACATCTCGGGTTCGGCCATGCCGAGAGCCACGGCGATGGCCTTCTCCCTGCAGCTGTCGTAGCCGCAGGCTCCGCAATTGAGTTGTTGCTCGGGATCCTGCTTGCCTGTGCGCGCGAGGATCTCCTGGATCTGCTGTTCCGTAACGCTGTCCGGGGAAGGGCCGCTGTCATGCCTTTTAAAGGCGGCCCGCAGGAGTTCGCTTTCGGCCGGCTCGGGGACGATCGAGATGGCTGCGCTTTCCGCCGTGTATTCGATGATCTCCTGTCTGCGTTCAAAGAGGTTCTTGTCGGAGTCTATGCCGGGACCGTTAATGCACCCCTGGCTGCAGAAGAGGGGCTCGATGAGGGCGTGCTCCGATCCTTCTCCGATACCGTTCAGGAGTTCGCGAACGCCCTGTGCGCTGTCGACGCGCAGAAGTCTAAGGTTCAATCCATCGTCATCAAGCCCGGCCGTTTTGATGAGACCGCCGGGCAGCGGGTACAACTGTGCATTATGGACGGGTTTTTCGTCGAAGTTGCTTTCCTCGCACATCGACAGGTCAATGTTCTTTTGTTCAAGCCAGGCGTTGAGCTCCCTGAAGGTGAGAACGCAGTCCACGACGCCGGCAATATCCGGCCGGTTCAATTCCGATTTCTTGGCCACACAGGGACCGATGAAGATGACCTTGATGTCCTTGCCTAATTTCTTTTTGAGAATTCTGGCGTGCGCCACCATCGGGGATGCGACGGGAAGCAGGTAGTCGATCAGTTCGGGTTTGTATTTTTCGATGTAATTTATCAGGGCGGGACATGCCGTGGTTATGTGGGGTTTTGTTGTATCCGCTCTGGCGAGTCTCTGCGACTCGAGCGATATCTGATATGCCCCCTGGGATGTCTGTCCCACGTAACGGATGCCAAGGGCGCGGAGCGCCGAGGCGAGCCGCGAGCGTTGCCACCTGTTGAATACGGCAGGAAATGAGGGGGCTATGCTGACGGCGACAAAATGTCCTTCGTCAACGAGGTGCTGAGCGATATTGATGTCACTGCGGAATGTCTTTGCCTGTTGCGGACATTCCCGAATGCACGTGCCACAGGCGATGCAGCGTTTCTCATCCACGTAGGCCTGGCCGTTCTGCATGCGGATGGCCTTGACGGGACAGGCCCTCAGGCACCGGTAGCAGTCCCTGCAACGGGCGGTCAGAGTGAAGACGATCTGTGGTTTTGATACTTCAAGCATTCTGCCTTACCTCTTCGGCGAGGTCCACCCCCTCGCGCTTTATGGCCTCGATGGCCTTCTCTATGGTGCAGCCGTCAATGATCCTGCTCCCTACTTTAATTGTCGGTCCTTTGTCGCATTTCTCAAAGCAGAAGGACGCCTTTACGTTGACCCTTCCGCCCAGCCCCCTGGAGCGTATGTGCTCCAGGATGTCGCGCAGCAGCTTCTGGGAGCCCTTGAGGAAGCAGCTGGTGCCGAAGCAGACGCTGACGTCGATGCTCTTCTCTCCACCGGAGCTTATGTCCACGTCCTCGTCGAATATGCGCTTGCGGGTGCGGTAGCTGGTGTGGAGAAGCTCGTGCGCCTTGTGGCTTCCCACGTCACCGAGCACCTTTTCGTACAGTTCCGTGATGTAGGGGTTGTCCTGCGACTTGTGGAGCTCCAGCATGCGGTCGTTCTCGTAGAGGCCCTTTGTCCTTTTCCGCTTGACCGCTGGGTCGGTGAACACGGGTTGGCCCGCTCCGCCGATGCAGCCGCCGGGGCATGCCATGACCTCGATGAAGTCGTAATGCGCCTCGCCGGTGCGTATCTTCTCAAGGACCCGTCTCGCGTTACCGAGGCCGCTCACGACGGCGAAGGAGAACTCGTTGCCGGCGATGGAGAGTTTCGCCTCGCGAATGCCCTCCTCGCCCCGGACGGCCGCGAACTCGTAGGTGTCGAGTTTCTGCCCCGTCAGTTTCTCGCTGACGTAGCGCAGGGCGGCCTCGCTGACGCCGCCGGAGTTGCCGAATATGACGCCGGCGCCGGTCTTGAAGCCGAAGGGCAGGTGGAAGGATTCCGGCCCGAGCTCTCTGAAGTGAAGTCCGGCTTCCTCGATCATCCTGCCCAGTTCCTGGGTGGTGAGGACATTGTCCACGTCCCGCACGCCGTCGCTTTCGAACTCCGGGCGCTTCGCCTCGAACTTCTTGGCGGTGCAGGGCATGATGGACACGACGATGACGTCCTTGCGCGCAACATCGAGCTCGCTGGAAAGCATCTCTTTGGCCAGGGCGCCGAACATCTGCTGGGGCGAGCGGCAGCTCGAGAGGTGGTTGACGAACTCGGGGTAGTATTGCTCGACGAACTTGACCCATGCGGGGCAGCAGGACGTGAACTGCGGGATCCTGTCGCCCGCGGTGACGCGTTTTATGAATTCGTTGCCTTCTTCCAGCACGGTAAGGTCGGCGGTGAAGGACGTGTCATATATCTTGTCGAAGCCGATGGCCCTTAAGGCCGCCGCGATCTGCCCCGTCGTCGTGGTGCCGGGAGGCAGGCCGAACATCTCGCCGATGGCCACCCGCACGGCGGGCGCCACCTGGGCGACGACGACCTTCGAGGGGTCGTGGATGGCCTGCCAGACCTCGTCCACCTCCGAGCGTGGGGTCAGCGCGCCGGTGGGGCAGATGCGGGCGCACTGGCCGCAGTTCACGCACTCCACCTGGTCGAGGGCCTTTCCGAAAGAGGGTATGACCACCGTCTGTGCTCCCCGGTATGCGAAGTCGATGGCGCCGACGGTCTGCACCTCCGAGCAGATACGCACGCAGTCACCGCAGAGGACGCACTTGTTCGGGTCCCTGATGATGGACGGCGAGGATTCGTCGAGGGGCATTTCCTTCAGCTGGTTCTTGAAGCGCACCTTGGTGATGCCGAGGCGCTTCGCGAGCGCCTGAAGCTGGCAGGTGGTGCTCTTCTGGCAGGTGGGACAGTTCTGGCTGTGGTTTGCGAGGAGAAGCTCCACGATGATCCTGCGCATCTTCCGGATCTCCTCCGTGTTGGTGCTCACCTTCATCTCAGGTGCGGGCGGGGTGGAGCAGGCGGGAACGAGGCCCATGCCCTCGACCTGGACCATACAGAGCCTGCAGGCGCCGTATATGCTCAGCTCCGAATGGTAGCAGAAGGTGGGCAGGTCGATCCTCGCCTTCCTGACAAGCTCCAGGAGGTTCTGTTCGTTCTCGATGGGTATCTCTCTATTATCGATATAGACAACAGTGCCGTTCATTGCTCAGTCTCCTTTGATCGCCTTGAATTTGCAGGCCTCCACGCAGATGTAACACTTTCTGCACATGTTCTGGTCGATGACGTGGGGCTTGCCTTTCTCTCCCGATATGGCGCCGACGGGGCACTTCGTCGCGCAGAGCGTGCAGCCCTTGCACAACTCGGGGTCTATGGTGAGCCTCACGAGCGCCTTGCATTTTCCCGCGGGGCAGCGCTTGTCCCGCACGTGCGCGATGTACTCGTCGCGGAAATGCTTCATCGTTGAGAGGACAGGGTTGGGGGCCGTCTTGCCGAGCCCGCAGAGCGAGCCTTTCTGAACGGCTGCCGCGAGGTCCTCGAGGAGGTCGAGCGTTTCCATCGTTGCCCGTCCCTCGATGATATCGTCAAGGAGGGCAAGCATCTGCTTCGTCCCTTCCCGGCAGAGAACACACTTGCCGCAGGATTCGTGCTGCGTGAACTGCATGAAGAAGCGCGCGACGCTGACCATGCAGGTGTTCTTGTTCATGACGACAAGACCGCCGGAGCCGACCATGGCGCCGACAGTTTTCAGGGAATCGAAGTCTATGGGAAGGTCGAGGTGGTCGCGGGTGAGGCAGCCGCCCGATGGACCGCCTATCTGGACGGCTTTGAAACCATCGCTCACCGCCTTGCCCGTATCGGAGGTCATACCTCCCGCGACACCGTAGATGATCTCCCGCAGGGTCGCGCCGAAAGGCATCTCTATGAGGCCCGAGTTCGCCACGTGGCCGGTAAGGGCAAAGGTCTTCGTGCCCGGGGATTCCTTCGTGCCCAGCTTGCGGTATCCCTCGGGGCCGGCGGCCAGCACCAGGGGTACCTGCGACAGCGTCTCCACGTTGTTGATGACCGTCGGCTTACCCCAAAGGCCGCTCACGGAAGGGAAGGGTGGTTTGGGGGAGGGCATGCCCCTTTTCCCTTCGATGGACGCGATGAGGGCCGTTTCCTCCCCGCAGACGAAGGCGCCGGCACCTTCCATTATGTTCAGGTTGAAGGCATGTTCCGTGCCGAAGAGGTTCTTGCCGAGGAGGCCGATGCGGTAGGCATCGTCGATGGCCTTGCGCAGGCGCTTGACGGCGAGAGGATATTCGGCGCGCACGTAAATGTAGCCTTCATCGGCCTCGATGGCGCGCGCGGCGATGATCATGCCCTCTATCACGCTGTGGGGATTGCCTTCCATGATACCCATGTCCATGAAGGCCCCGGGGTCTCCCTCGTCACCGTTGCAGATGACGTATTTCTTGGTGTTCGTTTCGCGCCGGGCGACATCCCACTTCCTTCCCGTGGGGAAGCCGCCGCCTCCCCGTCCACGCAGGCCCGCGGCGAAGACGAGCTGGCAGATCTCCTCGGGGCTCATCTCGAGATAGGCCCGTATGGCCTGCCTGTACCCGCCGGAGGCTATATATTCCTCGATGTTCTCGGGATCGATGGCCCCGCAGTTGGAAAGCACGAAGCGGTGTTGTTTGCGGTAAAAGGGGATCTCGTCCTTGGTGCGGCACATTTTCTGCGAATCGGGCTCGATGTAGAGAAGCCTCTCCACGACCTCTCCTTTCCGTACCGTTGTTTCCACTATTTCGGCTACGTCAGCGGGTTTGACCTTCGTGTAGAATATGTTCTCCGGCAGGACGGTGACGAGAGGTCCTATCTGGCAGAACCCCTGGCAGCCGGTTCGCGACACGAAGACGCCCTCTTCCTCCTGCTTGAGTTCAACTATGGCGTTGAGCCCGCTTTCCTTAAGGGCCTTCACGAACGCCTCGTAGACCTTGAGGGACCCGTTCACGAGGCATCCCGTTCCGGCGCAGACGAGGATACGGTGCCGGGCGGCCGCGGAGCGGGCGTGAAAATCTTTGGTTATCTTGTTAAGCCCCGTGAGCATCAGGTTCATTTTGTGCCTCCTTGAGCACGATCTCCTCGATAATGTCCGATACCCGCTGCGGTGTAAGCTGGCCGAAGACCTCGTCGTTGATGACCATGGCCGGCGAAAGGCCGCAGGCACCAAGGCAATTGACGGTCTCGACAGTGAAGAGCATGTCCGACGTGGAATCCTGTCCCTCGGCGAGGCCGAGCTTTTTCACGATCGCACCGTAGATGTTCATCGAGCCCTTGACGTGGCAAGCCGTCCCGTTACAGACGCGTATGAGGTACTTGCCCTTGGGTTTCAGGGTGAAGAGCGAATAGAAGGTCGCCACCCCGAACACCCTTGCGGGAGATATCCCGAGGGATGTTGCCACGAAGGTCAATATCTCTTCCGGCAGGTAGCGATACTCCGCCTGCACTGCCTGGAGAATGGGTATGAGCCTCGCGGCGTTTCGCTGGTTGTTGTCGATGATCTCGCAAACCCGTTCGAATTTTCGCATTGTCTCCATATATTCGATCCCATCCTTACGATTGGTTTTGTCTTGCCAGTGTCAGTTTCTTTGCCAGGACCACGAGGGACGAGGCGAGGTTCTCGTGCTGGACGATGATGTCCGGGGGGACGTTGACCTTTACCGGTGAAAAGTTCCAGATGGCCCGTATGCCGGAGCGGACCATCTCGTCCGTCAGTTCCTGGGCGGGAGCCGCCGGAACGGTAAGGATCCCGATCTTGATGCCCATGCGTTTTACCATGTCGTGAAGCTTCCCCAGGTGAAAGACCTTGACCCCGTGAATGGTCTTTCCTATCTTCTCCTTGTCGATATCGAAGGCGGCTATGATGTTGAGACCGTATTCCTTGAACCTTTCGAACCCGAGGAGCGCCGTCCCGAGATGGCCGACACCGACGAGATAGGCGTCCTTCGTGTTGTTCCAGCCGAGGAAGGTCTCTATGATGGAAATGAGCTCGTCGATGCTATAGCCGAGCTTCGGTTTCCCGACGGCCTCGGCGATCCCCAGGTCCTTGCGGACCTGGATGGGGAGTATGCTCAGGTCGTTACCGATCTGCGTGCAGGAAATGAAATCCCCCTTGTGTTCGTCACGCACTTTCTTAAGATACTGGTAATAGAGAGGGAGCCTTCTCAACGTAGGTTCGGGGATGGGTTTGGTCGGAAGATCGTTTCTGTCCTCCACGTTTGCCATGCTTACCTCCATCTCGTTCATTCGATAATTTCCTATCTATAAAAACATATCTATAAAAAATTATCGATAAAAATATATCGAATAGCCCCCGGGGAGTCAACATTTTTTTTCAAAATGATTCGGACCGGTCCACGGATAAGGCTGGGAAAGTGATGACAAGGAAATCCCCTATC
>LVAA01000115.1 GCA_001603955.1 Syntrophobacterales bacterium Delta_02
CCCTTAACGGCGGGTCTCGCGTTCTGGCCGGTCCCCGCCGTACCCTGGGCACCGGCAAGAAGAGGGGCCAGCAGGAACGCCGCGATGGCGCACAACAGGACCGGCGATGACAGTTTTCTTGTTCCCCGAAGGGCTCTTTCTTTCATTCGATCATACCTCTGCTAAAGATCATTTCTTCAGGACCTCTCTCGGCTTGACACCATCGGAGGGTCCGACAACGCCTTCCTGCTCCATCCGTTCTATGATGCGGGCCGCCCGGTTGTACCCTATCCGGAACCGCCTCTGGACCATGCTGATGGATGCCTCGCCCCTGGACGACACGAACTCGACGGCCTCCTGGTATTTCTCGTCATCTATCGCCTCGCCGCCGTCCTCCTCATCGTCTTTCTCCTCCAGGATCTCGTGATGATAGGCGGGCACTCCCTGCTGCTTTAAGAATTCCACGATGCGCTTGATCTCACCTTCTGAAACGTAGGACCCGTGGAGACGCTGGAGCCGGCCGATCCCCGGGCTCAGAAAGAGCATATCCCCGTAGCCGAGGAGGCTCTCGGCGCCGTTCGTGTCGAGTATGGTCCGGGAATCCACCTTGGAGAAGACCTTGCAGGCCACCCGGGCAGGGAAATTCGCCTTGATGATGCCCGTCAGGACATCGACGGAGGGCCTCTGGGTGGCAAGGATGAGATGGATACCCGACGCGCGCGCCATCTGCGCCAGACGGGCAATGTACTCTTCCACCTCTTTCGGGGAGACCATCATGAGGTCGGCAAGCTCGTCGATCACGACGACGATGTACGGTATGGCCTCGCCGTCCTCGCGCAGGACCTTATGGTTGTATTTCTCTATGTTCCGGACACCCTTCTGCGCCATCATGTTGTAGCGCCTCTCCATCTCGTCCGTCATCCAGCGCAGAGCCGTCTTCGCGTTCTTCGCGTTCGTCACGACAGGCAAGAGCAGGTGGGGAATTCCCTCATAGAAGGACAATTCCAGCATCTTGAGGTCGATCATGAGGAAACGGACGTGAGCGGGAGTCGCCTTGAACAGAATGCTGATGATCATGCTGTTCAGGGACACGCTCTTTCCGGATCCCGTCGCCCCCGCGACCAGGAGGTGAGGCATCTTCGCGAGGTCCGCCACGTAGGAATCTCCGCTTATGGTCTTTCCCAGCACGAGTGTCAGGTGTGACTGCGACGAGGTGAAGACCTTCGACTCGATGATCTCCCGTATGTACACCGTTTCCCGTTCCTTGTTGGGGATCTCGATGCCGACCACCGCCTTGCCGGGAATTGGGGCGATGATCCTGATGGAAACGGCGCTGAGCGCCATAGCAAGGTCATCGGAGAGATTCGCGATCTTGCTCACCTTGACCCCCGGCGCGGGCTCGAACTCGTACATCGTGATGACCGGGCCGGGCCTGACCTCGGTCACCCTGCCCTCTATCCCGTAATCCTTAAGCTTTTTCTCCAGGATGGAGGCATTCGCCTGGATGGAGTCCTTGTCGACCTTCATCTCCTTCTTTTCCACATCGTCAAGAAGGGACGGGTCGGGCAGCTTGTAGGGTCCGATCTCCTTGAAGAACTCGAAGGTTTCCTGCACGGCCGCCGCTTTCTTTTCCGGCGGTCTCACCGGCGTCTCCTCCTCCTTCTTCTCCTGGGTCACCTTTATCTCACGACGGCGTTCCGCCTTCTTGCGCCTCGCTATGCGGTCTTCGATCACTCCCAGGATCGGCGCCTGGATGATGAGGAAAGCGGAGATGAGAAGGAGGATAACGGCAACGAGAATGGTGCCGAAGTTACCGAGAAAGTTCATGAGCGCCTTTTCGAGAAGCGACCCCATGAATCCCGAGAACTCCACCTGGATCCCCCGCAGCGAGACCTTTCCCGTGAAAACCTGAAGGAGCGTCCCCACGGAAAGGAAGAAGAGAAGAAGCCCTGACGAGAAGACCACGATGCTCGGAGGGTCCTTCTTTCTGACGTAGAAGATGCCGAAGACCAGGGAATAGCACACGAGGAGATAGCTCATGAGACCGAAAAGCTGCATGAAGAGGTCCGACAGGTATGCCCCGGCCTTACCGCAGAGGTTCCGCGCCGCGGCGTCGGTAACCGTATGGAACGAGGGATCGAGGGGATGGTAGGAAAGGAGGCTGACGAAGAGGAACAGGAATACCCCGATGAGGACAACCCCGAGCATCTCCTTCTTCAGCTCCGCCGATAGGTTCATGCGCCTGCCGTTATCATGAGCCGGACTTCCCCCGGACCCCTTCCCCCTCCGAGGACTCGCCCTGGGCGATGAGCTCCTCGATACGGGCCCTCACATTGTCCATCACCTGCGTCTTCCGAGACCTGTCCATGCCTTCAAGAATGATGGGCTCCCCGACCTCAATGTATATTACGCCTTTTTTCAGGGGAATAAAACCTCCTTTCGGCTGCAGCGCGCTGGAACCGAAGATGCCGATGGGAACCACGGGTACCATGGCCCTGAGAGCGAGAGTGAACCCCCCCTTCTTGAAGGGAAGAAGCCTTCCGTCGGTGCTTCGCGTGCCTTCGGGAAAGATGATGATGTTCGTGCCCTCCCGTATCCTTTGTGCCGCCTTCTCTATGGCCTTCAGGGCCTCGCGGGCATTCTCCCGGTCTATGCTTATATAGCCTGCCTTTCGTATCGCCCATCCAAAAACGGGGATGCTGAAAAGCTGTCTCTTGGCGATCCATTTGAAGGACAGCGGCAATCCGGCCAGAAGCGCATAAATATCGAGAGCGCTCTGGTGGTTCACCATGAAGACATACGGGGACGAACCGAGGCGTCCGAGCCCTTCGATACGGACCCCTATCCCCGCCACTGCAAGATACATCCTTGCCCACAGGCGGGCTATGCGGTGGATGGTCTCTTCCCGGTCACCGAAAAGGGCCACAAGGAGGGCGACAAGGGAGAGGGTTATCGTCGAAAGGACCAGCCAGACAAGTACCGCGGCCCTTCTCATCCGGTGAGGTCCTTAAGGGAATCGAGAACCACCGTCACTTCCTCCCGGACCCTCTCGTCGAGATCGTAGGGCGACATACCTCTCTTGTCGGCCTCGATGATCCTGTCATTGAGGGAAAGAAACCCCAGGAGCGGCAACCCTTCCAGGTTATCCCGGATGAGCGCCTCGTCCTGCCCGTCAGCGATCTTGTTGCCCACGATATAGACCTTCTTTATCCCGATGTCGTCGGCAAGTTTCCTGACCTGACGGGCCGTCTGAAAGCTCCGCCTGCCCGGCTCGACGACAACAATGAGCGCGTCGATGTATTCCGTCGTGCCCCTCCCCAGGTGTTCGAGCCCGGCCTCGAGGTCCACTATGACGTATTCGTTGCGTTCTATGATGACGTAGGAAAGGAGACTCCTCAAAAGGGCGTTCTCGGCGCAGAAACAGCCTCCTCCCCCCTGGGGTATGTTGCCCAGCACGAGGAGCTTCACCCCGTCCTTCACGAGGGAGAAACGCTCCGGTATGTCGTCGACACGGGGGTTCAACTGGAAGAAAGCCCCGTACTGACCCTTTTTCGAGCCCGTCCGCTCGGCAATGAACTCCTCCATGGCTGCAAGGGGCTTCACGCCCTTCACGCTCTCTTCGTCTATGCCGATGGCGCTCGCCAGGTTCGAGTCCGGGTCGGCGTCGATGGCGATCACCTTCTTGCCCCTCTGGCCGAGGATCCGTGCCATGACCCCGGCAACGGTGGTCTTCCCCGTGCCGCCTTTTCCTGAAATGGCTATCTTCATCGTTTCCTTTCGTGAAAAACTATCATCCTTTGCAAAGCATTGTCAACGTTGAGCGAACAACGGGAGGGCGGACCTCACAGCCCGCTGTCCACGCCGCCGGACACGAGTTCCACCAGAAGCTCCTTTTCCTGGGGGGTCGCGATGATGATGAGGCTCATCTCCTTTTCGCAGATCGTGTCGGGATAGGGGTTGTAAACCCACCCCCCGCTCGGTTTCCTGGCCGAGATGAGCATGATGTTGCCGATCGTCTTGAAATCGATGTCCTTCACCGGTTTGCCCACAAAAGGTGAATTGGCGGGGATGTGGACCTCCTCCACCCTCATCGGCGAATACTTGTCACGGAGCATCATGTCGAGGAACGAGGTCACGTGGGGCCGTATCATCTCGGAGGCCATTCTGAGACCCCCGATGAAGTTGAGGGCCACAACGGAGTTTGCGCCGGCCCTCCGGAGCTTGTCTATGTTCTTCGTGTCGTTACACCGCGAGACGATCCTCAGGGAAGGGTTGAGCTGCCGCGCCGTGAGGGAGATGACGATGTTGTCGTTGTCGGAATCCGTCGTGGCGTAAAGCCCTTTTGCGTGCTCTATCATCGCCTTCCAGAGGACCTCGTTCTCCGTCGCATCGCCCACGACGAGGTTGGCCTCTATGTTGTTCGCCTTGAAGACGTCGAGCTTCATCTCGTCGTGATCGATGGCGATAAAGGGCCTTTTTGTCAGGTACATCTCGTGCACCACGTAAAGACCGACCATTCCGATGCCGCAAACGATGTAGTGGTCCCTCATCTTAGCGATGCGCTTGTCCATCTTCCTCCTCCTGAAAACCTTCCTTAACTCGCCTTCGATGATGTACGCCGCCAGGGTCGTGAAAAGGTACGCGATGGTGCCAGCCCCGATAAAAACATAGATGATGGTGAAGAGCTTGCCCAGGGGCTTGTTATCGAGACCGATCACGTCCCCGTACCCCACGGTCGTCAATGTAATGGCCGTCATGTACAGGGCATCGAGCACGCTGCGCTCGGAACCCCCGATGACCTTGAACCCCGCCGTCCCGATGACCACAACGGCGATGATAACGGCAATGATATTGCGGAGCTTCTTCGGTATGATCTTCAAAGGCACGGCACATTATAGCATAAGAAAAAGAGAAGAAGAAGGGGGCTAAGAGAAAGGGGGGGAGATAGGACGAATAGGAGAGATAGGACTTATAGGACATATCGGACTTATAGGACAGATAGGACCTATAGGTAATATGGGCCTTACAAGCTCTATTTGGTCCTGACCCTGCAGGTGTTGCGTGTCCTATAGGTCGTATATGTCCTATAGGTCCCAGTCCTAATTAGTCCTATAGGTCCTATCCAGACCCTTTCCCCTCTCCCCTATTGACTCTTTCCCCTCCCTGTCTTATTTTTTCAGCGAAAAACAATCTAATTCGAGGTGATCGGGAAATGACAAGTGAACGGATGGAATTCAAGACCGAGGTCAAGCAGCTTCTCGACCTTATGATCCACTCTCTCTACTCTCACAAGGAGGTCTTCCTCAGGGAACTGATATCCAACGCCTCCGATGCCATCGACAGGGCGCGGTATGAATCGTTGACAAACAGCGACATCCTGGAGGAAGGCAGCGGATGGAAGATAAAGCTCGCCATAGACAGGGACGCCGGAACGCTTACGGTAAGCGACAACGGCATCGGTATGACCCACGATGAGATCATAGAATCTTTGGGCACCATCGCGCGCTCGGGCACGAAGGAGTTCCTCGAGGTCTTGAAAAGCCAGGAGGTCAAGGACAACCCGGAGCTCATCGGCCAGTTCGGCGTGGGCTTCTATTCCTCCTTCATGGTCGCCGACAGGATAACCGTCATCTCCCGCCGCGCCGGTTCGAAGGAGACCGGGGGTGTGAGATGGGAATCCACCGGCGACGGGACCTTTACCGTTGATGAGGTCGACAAAGGATCACGCGGCACCGACGTCATCCTTCACCTGCGCGAGGACGAGAAGGCCTATCTCAGCGAATGGGAGATACGGGGCGTCGTCAAGAAATACTCCGATTTCATCGAACACCCCATCGTCATGGATGTGGAAAAGGAAGTGGAAAGCGAGCTGAAGAAGGGCGAGAAGGTCAAGGTCCGTGAAGAGGAGACCCTCAACTCCATGAAGGCTCTCTGGCTCAAGGACAGGTCGGAGGTCGCAGCGGAGGAATACGACGACTTCTACAAGCACATCTCTCACGACTTCCATCCCCCCGCGAAGGTCATTCACTACAGGGCGGAGGGGACGTCGGAATTCGCCGCCCTCATGTTCGTGCCTTCCATTGCCCCCGCGAACATGCTCTACCGCGATTTCAAGTACGGACCCATGCTCTACGTGAAAAGGGTCCGTATCATGGACCACTGCGAGGACCTCATACCCCAGTACCTGCGTTTCGTACGCGGCGTCGTCGATTCATCCGACCTGCCCCTCAATGTCTCCCGGGAAATCCTCCAGAACAACCGGCAGGTCGAGATCATAAAGAACTCCCTCACGAAGAAGATACTCGACACCTTCGAGGAGATGAAGGAGAGCAACTACGACGATTACGTGAAGGTCTACGGTCAGTTCGGCCGCGTCCTCAAGGAAGGGGTCCACTTCGACTTTTCGCGTAGAGAGGCCATCGCCGACCTCCTCCTCTTCGCCTCCACGCGATCCGGGGAAGGCAAGCTCCGGACCCTGAAGGAATATGTCGACGATATGAAGGAAGGACAGGAAGAGATATACTACATCGTCGGCTCATCCCTGTCGGATGCCGCCAATTCGCCCTACCTCGAGGCCTTCAGGCAGAAGGAATTCGAGGTCATCTACATGACGGACGATATCGACGACTTCATTTTCAACGGCTTCGAATACAAGGGAAAGAAGATGCACTCCATCACGAGGGGCGACATCTCCCTCGACAAGGACAAGACGGTCCAGATAGAGGAAACAAAGAAAAGGTACGCAAAGCTCATCGATCTCATCAAGGAAACCCTCACCGAGGAGGTCAAGGATGTGAGGCTCTCCGGAAGGCTTACCGATACGGTGTGCTGCCTTGTCGCCGATGAAGGGGACCTCGATCCGGCCATGGAACGCCTTCTCAAGGCCATGGGCCAGGACCTGCCGCCCATGAAAAGGATACTGGAGCTGAACCCTTCTCATCCGCTCTTTGCCGCGATGAACGCCATTTTCGAGAAAGGGGAGGAAGGCACGGAGCTGAAGGATTATGTCCGGCTCCTCTATGACCAGGCACTGGTCCTGGAGGGATCGAAGCCGAAAGACCCGGCTGCTTTTTCAAAGGCCTTGGCGAGATTGATGGTCGAGAATGCGGAGAAGAAATGAAAATTAGGTTATGGGTTATGGGAAAGGCGAAGCGCCCATGACCTATTACCCATCACCTGTTCTTGTCTCTTTACTCAAAAAACTCCATGAACTTCTCCTTGAAACCCTTGCGCGTTTTCGGGGATGAGTCCTTGAATTCGGTGGCGAGTTCCTCGACGAGCGTTTTCTGCCGGTCCGTCAGGTCGGAGGGGATGACGATGTTGAGATACACGAGCTGGTCGCCCCTGCCATATCCGTTGGACTTGTTGACGCCGAGCCCTTTAAGCCTGAACACTCTCCCCTGCTGTGTACCCGCCGGTATCTTGAGAACTGATTCGCCCTCGATGGTGGGTATGGTGATCTCTCCGCCCAGGCACAGAAGCGGAAATCCCACATCCACTTGAACGACGATATCATCGCCGGCCCTCTCGAACACGGCGTGTTCCTTGACCTGAAGGACGACGAAAAGGTCACCCGGAATGGTGTCTCCCGGCTGCTGCATACCCTCGCCCCTGATTTTGAGGCGGGTATTATTGTCCACACCGGGGGGTATCCGGACCTTCAAGGTCTTCTTCGTCCTGACGGCCCCCTTGCCCCTGCAGTGCTTGCAGGGGTGCTTGATGATCTGCCCTTCTCCGCCGCAGTACTCGCAGGTCCTGTTGATGGTGAAGAACCCGTGGCTCTGACGGACCTGTCCACGCCCACCGCAGTGCCTGCATATCACCGGCTCGTGGCCCGGTTCGACACGTGAACCGTTGCAGACGGGGCACCTCTCTTCCCTGGGGATCTCGATCTCTTTCTCGCCGCCGAATACCGCCTCCTCGAACTCTATGGTCAGGTTGTACCTGAGATCGCCCCCCTTCCTCTGACGCGGTCTCTGGTTGCCGAAGAAATCACTGAAAAGGTCGTTGAAGACGGAGTCGAAATTCCCCTGGAAACCGAAATCGAAAACGGACCCCATGTCGCCGACGGTCCCGAAGCGCTCGTAGTGGCGCCTCTTCTGCTCGTCTCCGAGGACCTCGTATGCCTCGTTGATCTCCTTGAACTTCTCCTCGGCGCCCCGGTCCCCGGGGTTGCGGTCCGGATGGTACTCAAGGGCAAGCTTCCGGTATGCCTTTTTTATCTCTTCCTCCGTGGCCCCCCGCGAAACATTGAGGACCTCGAAATAATCCACGTGCTGCCTGCCTCTCATGGTACACCTTTCTTATGCGTTACTGTATCTCGGGTTTTTTGGAAACCCCCACCCGGGAGGGCCTTATGAGCCTTTCGTTGAGGAGATAACCCTTCTGGAACTCAGAGACCACCGTGTCGGGTTCCATGTCCTCATGCTCCTCCTGGTAGAACGCCTCATGAAAGTTGGGGTCGAACTTCTGGCCCACCGCCTCGATGGACTTGACGCCGGCCTTTTCCAGGACCTTCATGAATTCGTTGAGCGTTATCTTTACGCCTTCATGGATACCCTTGTAATCTTCGGTGGATTCCGCATGCTTCAGGGCCAGTTCCAGATTGTCGATAACGGGGAGGAGTTCCCTGATAATGACCTCGTTGGCATACTTCAGGAGGTCTTGTTTTTCCTTCGCCTTTATCCTCTTGAAGTTCTCGAAATCGGCCTGAAGATACAGAAGCCTCTCCTCGAGACCCTTGATCTTCTCGTCCTTTTCCTCCAGTTCCTTCTTTACTTCCGGAGGGACCTCTTCCTTCTTTTTCTTCTTCCTGTGCTCCTCGTGCTTGTCTGCGCTCTCGCCCCTTCCCTCGTGCTTTTCTTCCTTCTCTTCACGGAGCAGGTCTTTTTCTTTCTCGTTCATTACCTTCCTCACATCGATCTGAAAAGATCCGTCACAGCCCGGGCAGTGTAATCGACTATGGGGATAAGACGGGAATAGTTCATCCTCATGGGGCCGATTATGCCGAGCAGGCCATAGCTGTCCTCGCCTATCCGGTAGGCCGAGGTGATAATGCTCATCCCTTCCATCCCCTTCATATCGTTCTCGCTTCCAAGGATCACGTTGATGCCTTCATCGCTCAGATACCGGTCAAGGAGCTGTATCAGTTTCTCCTTGTTCTCCAGGGCACGGAAAAGGTCCTTGAGTTTCTCCACATCGGAGAATTCCGGGATGCCGATCATTTTCGACGCCCCCTCTATGTAGATCTCTCTTTTCTCCTCGTCACCAACGAGAATGTCCACGGCGTCCTGTATCTCCCGATAGAGCTTATGGAAATCCTCCCTGTCCCTGTGGATATCCCTGATGATGCTTTCTTTCAGGGCATAGAAGGGCATACCCGAGAAGCGATCGTTCATGTACCGTTTCATCTCGTCGAGCACGTCCTGCTCCATATCCTCGCCCGTATCGACGAACCTCCTGTGTACCATTCCCGATGTCGTTACAAAGACTATGAGGATCGTGTTCCGCGAAAGCCTGACGAACTCCACTTCCTTGAAAAGCATGGTGTCCACGCGGGGTTCGACGACGATGCTCGGGCAGCGTGAAATGGCGGCAAGAACGCGGGACGCGTCGACCATCACCTCTTCCGTGTACGCATAGCGCAACCGGGAGAGGCTCTCCAGGGCCTTGAGCTCTTTCTTACCGGGGGCCCCGGGGGCCGGCAGACCGTTCACGTAGTATCGAAACGCCCTGGGTGTGGGCACCCGCCCCGCCACGGCATGGGGCTTGTAGAGAAAACCCAGTTCCTCGAGGTCGCTCATGATGTTGCGGATGGTCGCCGAACTTACCTTCTTCTTCATGGCCCGGGAGATCGTGATGGAACCTACGGGCTCGGCGAAAATGATATAATTCTCGACTATGAGCTCAAGGACAGACCTCTCACGGTCACTCAAGATTTCCCGTAATC
>LVAA01000116.1 GCA_001603955.1 Syntrophobacterales bacterium Delta_02
GGACATATAGGACTTATAGGACCTATGACTACAGGGGGGATGAGAAGGGAGAGGTTGATTAAGAATTAAGGATATTCTTTTCTCTCCCGCCGGAACGGCGGGACGAGAAGGCCGCCGGATTTTGGGAGGCTCCGAAATCCGGCGGCAGTCTTTTCTCTCTTTTCAGTCTTTCTCTGTGTCCTCTGCGAGCTTGAGAGAGGAGCGCAAGCGACGAACGGGCGTGAGATAATATCTTCAAGCCTCTCCCCCCGCTCCTAGCCCACACTCAAGGCACCGACCGGGCGAGAGGCGCGGTCTTTCTACATCGGGACGTCGTCTTCCATCTCGGGGACGAAGTCGTCGTCGACAGGACCCCTCGGCGCGCCGAAGGGGCGGCGTTCCTCCTGGGGTTGTCCCTGTGCCTGGCCGCTCGGCATCATCTTCATGTCCGAGGCGACGATCTCGTAGACCTTGCGCTTGACGCCATCGCGGCCTTCATATTCGCGGGACTGTATCCGTCCCTCGACGTAGACGAGCCTTCCCTTCTTGAGGTATTCGCCGGCGATCTCGGCGAGCTTGCGCCATGCGACGATGGTGTGCCATTCCGTCCGTTCCTGCTTGACGCCGGACCTGTCCTTGTATGATTCGGACGTGGCCATGCGGAAGGTCGCGACGGGTGTGCCGTCGGTCGTGTACCGGAGCTCGGGGTCCGCTCCGAGCCTTCCCATGAGCAACACTTTATTGAGATTGGACATACGTCATACCCCCTTTGAATTGGACGGAAAATATCCAAATCCTATAGTAAGCGAGGACAAAAGTCAATGCACAGCTATAACGCTGTGACGAGCCGGCCAGGTACAACTGTCATCGGGGGTCCGCCGGTTCTTTGGCTCTCAACGGTTTGTTGACAAAGCTCTCTTCCCCGTCATCCCGGCGAAGGCCGGGATCCAGAAAGGACCGGCGGTAAATGACCACCGAACGGTGAAAAGTCCAACGGCACCTCTCATATTGCGCTCCATGGGCATGATGCTTTGTGCGTTTTCTGCTGCGACAGGGCTTTTTCTGTATCCCGGCCTTCGCCGGGATGACGGACTGAGACAGAGAAGGGATGACGGCGGAAGACGGACCGGGAACCAGCTTTATCAGCGGGCTGTCAAGCGATCCAAGCCTTTCTGCCCCCTCTCCCACAGCTTCACCTTCGAAACCGTGCCGCGGATGAAGTCCCAGGGGAAGATCTCGTCGCGGGGGCGTTCGCGCAGGGCATAGAAGTTGAGGTTGACGGGGCTTTCCCTGAGGATGCGGGCGAGGCTTGTCCCGCGGGCGAGGCGCAGGACCGTGTCCGACACGCGCCGGTCGCCGCGGGCAAGCACCGCCTGGAGGAAACTGAACTTCACCGAATCATGGGTGAAGTGGGTGTTGTCTATCTTGCCGAAGGCATGCCTCAGGCGGGATACCTTTTGCTTCATCTCTTCCATGTCGGGCATGGGAAGCCACTGAAAGGGTGTGGCCGGTTTCGGGACGAAAGGGCTTGCGTGAACGGTGATGCCGCCGAGGGCCCCCCGCGGGGCGCCCCGTTTTATCATCGTATGGCGGATACGCTTCACGAGTCCCGGTATCGCATCAATGTCGTCGAGCGTCTCCCCGGGAAGGCCGATCATGAAATAGAGCTTGAGGTTGAAGGACTTAAGGGCCATGATGGCGTCGATGCGGGAGATCACATCCTCATCGGTCATGGGCTTGCCGACGACGCGCCGCAGCCTTTCCGTGGCCGCCTCGACGCCGAAGGTGAGGGTCTTGACCGTGTCCTTCATGAGTTCGACGAGGCTTAAGGGAACCTCGTCCAGGCGAAGCGACGGGAGGTGGACCCCTATCCCCCGGGCACTCAGGTTCCCGACGATCTCGGCGATGCGGGGATGGAAGGACACGCCGCCGCCTATGATGCCCACGTTCTTCGCCTCTCCCACCGTTGCATCGATGTCCTCCGACCTGAAGCCGTAGAGGTTGCCGAGGAGGCAAAAGGAACACCGCGACGGACAGCCGCGTGTGCCCTCGACGAGGACCATCTCCGCGAACTCCGTGTTGGGCGAGGTAATGACCGACATGCCCAGTGTGTTTCCCTTGTGGTGCTCCACGGTGACGGCGAAGTCGGCGGGCTCGAAACCTTCCACCTGTCCTCCTTCACCGCACCGCACCGAGAGATCAGCGGGATTGTAGACAAAAGGCAGGGCCGTGAGTGTGTCTATGATACTGTTCCACCCCTCATCGCGCCCCGCGATGAACCGTTCCATGAAAGGGGGGATGGTCGCCTCGATGTCGCCCATCACCATGAGATCGAAAAATGGCGAGACGGGCTCGGGGTTCGCGAGGACGCAGATCCCGCCGGCAACGATGAGGGGCGAGCCCTCCGTCCGCTCCCGGGCGAGGGCCGCGACTGACGACCCTTCGAGTACCTTCACGATATTGGGATAGTCGAGTTCGAAGGAAAGGGTGAACAAGACGATCTCGAAGGAGGAAAGGGGTCGGGAACTCTCCAGTGAGACAAGGGGCCTGCCTTCCTCGTAGAAGAGCCGTTCGCACACCATATCATCACGGTCATTCAGTGTTTTGTAAAGGATATGGGTCGCAAGGTTCGACATTCCCACGTGATAGGAATTGGGGAAAACGACAAGAACAGGTATCCTGCGCCCCCACTTCTTCCGGATGGTGCCTCTTTCCCCGAGAAGAAGATCCACGTTATCGTCATTCCGCCTTGTCCGCCTTTGAGCCATCGCAGTAATAACAATAGCACAGATCAGGTAACGGGTGATAGGTCATAGGTGATGGGACAGGGCTTGAATCGCTCGAGGGCCAGAAACAAGAGACAAGGAGAGGATGATGCGGTCCTACGCTGTCTTAATTGCTCTATTGGTTACCTATGAATTCTATGAGGTTTTATCGTTCAAGCGGTTCAAGCGGTTCAAGCCGTCTTTTAGCTATGAGGTTGAGGGGTGGCGGGACGAGAGCTTTCGCCACCCCTCTTTTCAGGAGGTTAGTCTGCCTGCTTCCTGAGAAATGTCGGAATGTCGTAGCGGTCATCATCGATGTCGATGGTGTCGCTCTTCTGCCGTATCTCCTTGTAGTCGACCTTGTAGTCGATGGCCACTTTCTTTTTCATGAAGGAGGGAATGTTCTCATCGTCGAAGAGCTTGCCCCTGAGGAACGGTTCGGTCCTGTCCTCGTCGATAACGGCACGTTCCTCGAAGCCCGTGGCGATGACGGTGATCCTGAGGGAATCCTGCATCGTTTCGTCGTAGACAAGGCCCCAGATGATCTTTGCCTCCTCGTGGGCCTGTTCCTGGATGAGGGTGGAGGCCTCGGAGACCTCCATCAGCGTCATGTCCATGTTGCCCGTGACGTTGATGAGGACGCCGCGCGCGCCATGGATGGAGATGTCTTCGAGGAGCGGGCTCGATATGGCCTTCTGGGCGGCGTCGCGGGCCCTGTTCTCGCCGGCTGATTCTCCGATGCCCATGATCGCCATGCCCCGTTCGCTCATGATCGTCTTCACGTCGGCAAAGTCGACGACGACATGGCCCGACCCGACGATGAGGTCGGAGATGCTCCTTACCGCGTTGAGCAGGACCTCGTCGGCCTTGAGGAATGCCTCCCTTATCGTCATGTGCTTGCCGCCGATGGAAAGGAGCCTCTGGTTGGGGATGGTGATCAGCGAGTCGACGCGCGATTTGAGCTGGGCCACGCCGCCCTCGGACTGGTTCATCCTGTCCTTTCCCTCGAAGGCGAAGGGTTTCGTGGCGATGGCCACGGTAAGGGCCCCCACCTCCCTCGCTATCTCGGCGATCACGGGGGATGCGCCCGTTCCCGTCCCGCCGCCGAGACCGCAGGTGATGAAGACCATGTGCGCGCCCTTCAGGTGGTCCTTGAGCTTGTCCACATCCTCAAGGGCGGCCTTCTTGCCCACCTCGGGATTGGCCCCGGCTCCCAGGCCCTCCGTCAGTTTCGTGCCGATCTGGATCTTGACGGGAGCCCTGCAGGTGCTCAACGACTTGATGTCGGTGTTGACGGCGATGAACTCAACGCCCTGAACGCCCGATTCCACCATGTTGTTGAGCGCGTTGCAGCCACCTCCTCCAACGCCGACCACGATGAGTTTTGCTGAAAATCCGTTGCTCTCGTCCATGTAGAACATTCCACTCACCTCGCACCTCCTAGAATATTTCTTTGAACCAATCCTTCATTTTCGTGAGCAGCTTTTGGTTGCTGAAGAGTTTCTTCATCGACCGTGTCGCGTCAAACCCACGTTTCTTTCCCCGTCCTTCCTTGAAACCGAAAAGCAGAAGCCCCACCGCCGTCGCATAGGCGGGGTTGTTTACGACGTCGATAAGGCCTCCCACGCCTATGGGGTCGCCCTTCCGCGCCGGGAGGTTGAATATGTTCTCCGCCAGCTCGGGCAGGCCATCGAGGTTCGAACACCCGCCGGTCAGTACCACGCCGGAGGCGAGGAGCTTCTCAAGGCCTGATTTCTTTATCTCTTCATAGATCAGCGAAGCCACTTCCTCGACCCTGGGTTCTATGATGTCGGCCAGCGTTTTGCGCTGGAGCGTCCGGGGTTTGCGCCCGCCGACGCTCGGCACCTCGATGGTCTCGTTCTGGCCCACGAGGCTCGCCATGGCGCAACCGAATTTTTTCTTTATCTTCTCCGCGTCGTCGATTGGTGTCCTCAAACCGATGGCGATGTCGTTCGTTATGTTGTTCCCGCCGAAGGGCAGCACGGAGGTGTGCTTTATCGCGCCGTTCGCGTAGACGGCGATGTCGCTCGTCCCTCCCCCGATGTCCACGACGGCGACGCCTATCTCCTTCTCCTCGGGTGTGAGGACCGCCTCGGCGGAGGCGAGCTGGCAGAGTATCACATCGTCGACATTGAGCCCCGCCAGCCGGCAGCACTTGATGATGTTCTGGGCCGAGGAGATGCTGCCCGTCACGATGTGTACCTTGACCTCGAGCCTCACCCCCGTTATCCCCACGGGGTCCCTGATCCCGTCCTGGTCGTCGACGATGAATTCCTGGGGGATGACGTGGATGAGTTCCCTGTCGGCGGGGATCGCCACCGCCTTCGCGGCGTCGATGGCCCTGTCTATGTCGTCGGGACGGACCTCCCTGTCCTTGACGGCGACGACGCCGTTGGAGTTGAAGCTCTTTATGTGTGCTCCCCCGATGCCGGCAAGACAGGAGTCGATCTTGATGCCGGCCATGAGTTCCGCCTCCTCGACGGCCTTCTTGATGGAGTTGACGGTGCTGTCCATGTTGACCACAACTCCCTTACGAAGGCCCGTCGACGGGTGGGAACCAATGCCGATTATGTTGACCTGGTTCTCCGATGCCTTTCCCACGACCACGCAGATCTTTGTCGTCCCAATATCAAGCCCAACGAGGAGCTGTTCGTCGTCCTTCACCCGAATCACCCCTTCCTTTCCTGGATTATGGCGCCCTTTTCAAAGCGCGCATCGATGCATTTTATGACAAGGCCCCGCCTGCTCGCGTCCTTGAGGACGGCGAGGGCCCTTTTCAGCCTCTTCCTGTGGTCTTCCTTGCCGAGGATGATCTCCACGCCGTCGTCGAGCCCGAAGATGGTGAGGTCGCCGTCGCGGTAGGAGACCTCCGAGAGTTGTCCTTTCTTCAGGATGCCCTCGGTGATGAAGGCGTTCGTTTCGCTGAAGACCCTCTTCACATCCGGCCTCTGCCGGGTGCTTATGAGATAGAGGCCCTTGACCTCGTCCTTCCCGAGGCCGCGATAGGGCTCACCCTGCTCGTCGAGGACGTGGACGGTGCCGTCACCGGATACCCACAGGGCCGACGGTGTCTTTTCCTTCACATCGATGACGATGGAGAAGGGATAGACCCTCTTCACGCTCACTTCCTTTACGAAGGGGTGGGACGTGAGGGCTTCCCTGACCTTCGCCACATCCACCTTGAGTATGCTCTCCGTGAGGTAGGGCGCGATCTTGGCCATGGTCTCCTTGTCGCCGAGCTGGGAGAGGCCGTTCACCTTTATGTTCTGCAGGAAGAAGAGCGGCTCCTCCCGGGAGAACAGGTAGGCGATGGAGAGCATCGAAAGGATGCACACCGGCCCGATAAAGAGTATGTAAAGGAACTTCTTCATATCTTCAGCGATGCCCCTCCAAGTATCTCCCCGACGAGTTCATCGAAGGTCCCTCCCTCGCAGGCCCAAGCCTTGGGGACGAGAGAGGTCTCCGTCATGCCCGGGGACGTGTTGATGTCGATGACAAGGGGCAACCCGTCCCTCATGAGCATATCGGTACGCACGCATCCCGAGAGGTCGAACCTGCGGTAGACGTCCATGGCGATGGCCTGCGCCTTCTTTGCCGCCTTGCGCGATATCTGTGCGGGGACGATATACTCCGTCCTCCCCTTCGTATACTTCGATTCGAAATCGTAAAAACCCGACAGCGGCCTTACCTCCACAACGGGAAGGGCCCTTCCGTTGACGACGGCCACGGTGATCTCCTGCCCGGACACGAACTCCTCGACAACGATCTTCCTGTCGTACCTGAGGGCGAGTTCCATGGCTGCGGCGGTGTCCTTCCTCCTGTGGACCATCGATATGCCGATCGTCGATCCCTCGTTGGCGGGCTTCACCACGAAGGGAGGCTTCATGGCGATCCTTTCGCCCGCTCCCGCTATGACGTAGGCCGGGGTAGGGATGCCCGTCGCTTCGAGTATGTACTTCATGACGGCCTTGTCCATCGCCGCCGATGAACCGAGCACGCCGGAGCCCGTATAGGGGATTCCCATCATCTCGAGAAGACCCTGGACGGTGCCGTCCTCCCCCCATCTTCCGTGGAGGACGATGAAGGCCACGCCGACCTTTTCCTTCTTCAGTTTTTCGATGAGGCGGTCTTTCGCGTCAATGGCCACTGTGTCGTAGCCCGACCTGACAAGGCTGTCCAGCACCGCGGCACCGCTCTTCAGGGATATTTCGCGCTCCGACGACCTTCCTCCCAGGAGGACGCCTATCTTCGTCTTCTTGAGACCGTTCCTATCCATTGAACCCCCAGAGCTCCACCTCTTCCTCGAGCGTGACCCCGAGCTTCGAGAAGACCTCCTCTTTTATCTTGCCGATGAGGGCCGCGATGTCGGCGGCCCGGGCGCGGCCCATGTTCACGATGAAGTTCGTGTGTTTTTCCGAGACGCAGGCATCGCCTATGCGGTATCCTCTCAGGCCTGCCTTTTCCACGAACCACCATGCGGACCTGCCCTTAGCCGCCTTGAAGACGGACCCGGCGGAGGGATACTCCATGGGATGGCGTTCCTTTCTCTCGCGGTATACGTATTCCATCTGCTGTTCAAGGTCCTCCGCATCGGCGGTGCGAAGCCGGAACCTGCCGGCGATGACGCATTCCTGCCGGCCCACCGGCGAGACACGGTACCCGAAATCCTCGAACTTGACCGCCTTTTCGATGATCTCGCCCCGTGCCGTCAGGACGTCCATTCCGATGACGGTGTCCGATATCGACTGGTCGAAGCTCCCGGCGTTCATCTTTATCGCCCCGCCCACGCTTCCCGGTATCCAGTACAGCCTTTCGAGGCCTCCGAGGCCCCGCTTCGCACACTCCCTGATGAACCTCGCGAGGGGGTACCCTCCGCCCACCTCGGCGATGGCGCCGTCGCGGGTCTTCTCGAAGGCGAGGCGCGTCATCTTCGTTATCCGTATCAGTGCCGCCTTTACCCCTTCGTCACTGACGATGATGTTCGTGCCGTTGCCCAGGAAACGGTAGGGGATGCCCGAGTCGTTGAGGTGCCGCACCATCGCCAGGATATCGGTCCTGTCAGCGGGATAGAGGAGCCACTTCGCCGGCCCGCCGACCCGCATCGAGGTGTACCGCCTCATGGGTACATCCGCCAAAACCGTCCCTTTTATTCCTTTCCACTCCATACGCTCTTCAATCTCTCATCGATCTTGTACAGGTCGCCGGCGCCCAGCGTGACGACGACGTCCCCCGGTCTTGCATTCTCCAGTATCTTCTCCACCACCTCGTCCCTGGTAGGGGCGAAGATGACGTGCTTGTGCCCGCTCGCCCGTATCTTCTCCGCAAGGCTTGCCCCGGTGATCCCCTCTATGGGGTCCTCCGAGGCTGCGTATATCTCGGTCACGATCAGAATGTCCGCCTCGTTGAAGGAGGTGGCGAACTGTTCCATCAGGGCCCGGGTCCTCGTGTAGCGGTGCGGCTGAAAGGCCGCGATGATCCTGTCCTTCCACATCTTCCGCATGGCCGACAGGGTGGCCTTGATCTCCGTTGGATGGTGGCCGTAATCGTCTATGAGCTTTACGTCCCCGTCCCACTTTATCTCCAGCCTGCGGTGGATGCCGGAGAAATCCCCGAGGGCCTCCTGTATCGTGCGGAAAGGTATGTCGAGCTCGATCGCCACGCCGCAGGCGGCCAGGGCGTTCACGACGTTGTGTATCCCCGGGAGTGTGAGGTGGATCTCGCCGAGGTCGTATCCCTTGTATATGACCCTGAAACGCGTCACGAAACCCTCGTAGGAGATGTTGTCCGCCCTGAGGTCCGCCTGTTTCGACAGGCCGTAGGTCATGTAACGGCGCTTGAGCATGGGTATGAGGCTCTGGATGTTCGCGTTGTCTATGCAGATGATGTTGACGCCGTAAAAGGGTACCTTGTTGAGGAAGGCCAGGAAGGCCGCCTTGATCTCGTCGATGTCCTTGTAGAAGTCGAGATGCTCCAGGTCAATGTTCGTAGCGACGGCGATGGTGGGATAGAGGAGCAGGAAGGTGCCGTCGCTCTCGTCGGCCTCGGCGACGAGGAACTTGCTGTCACCCAGCTTGGCATTGCTCCCCAGGCTGTTGAGCCTCCCCCCGATGACGCATGTCGGATCAAGCCCGGCATGACCGAGGATGGAGGAGACGAGAGACGTCGTCGTCGTTTTCCCGTGGGCCCCGGCGACGGCCACGGAATACTTCATCCGCATCAGCTCCGCCAGCATCTCCGCGCGCTGGATGACGGGGATGAAGAGCTCCCGGGCTTTTTTGATCTCCGGGTTGTCGGGCCTCACCGCGGAGGAGACCACGACGACGTCGGAGTCGATGATGTTCTCCTCGCTGTGGCCCTGGAAGATGACGGCCCCGAGGGATTCGAGGCGGTCCGTTATGTCCGTTCGGCGAACATCCGAGCCGGTGACCTTGAAGCCGAGGTTGATGAGTACCTCCGCGATGCCGCTCATCCCGATGCCGCCGATGCCCACAAAGTGGACCCGTTCTATCTTATGAAAGACCATGTTCCATACCTCCGATGATACGCGATGCGGCATCGTGCACGAATATCCTTCCCAGGTTGCGGCCCATCTCTTCCATGAGGGACCTGTCCTTCATGAGGTGGGCGATGACGCCGAAGAGCCTGTCGCCCGTGGCCTCGTCATTTCCGATAAGATGGCACCCGCCGGCCTCCTCTACGTGGGCGGCGTTCTGCCACTGGTGGTTGCCCGCCGAATAGGGGTAGGGGATGAGTATTGCCGCCTTCTGATAAAAGGCAAGCTCGAAGATGGTCGTGGCCCCGGCGCGGGCGATGACGACGTCGCTGAGGGCGTAGTACCTTTCCATCTCGTTAGTGAAGGCGAAGACTTCGTGGGTAACGGAGCCCTTCGCGTAGGCGCTGCGCACCCGGTCGAGATCGTCCGCTCCCGTCTGATGGTAGACGGCAACGCCCGGCTGGCCCTCGAGAAAGGGCAGAAGGGAAAGGACCGCGTCATTGATGCTCCTCGCGCCCCGGGAGCCGCCGAAGACGAATATGCCGAAGGAACCCGGCTGCTTGAGACCCTCGAGCTTTTTAAGCTTGCTCCGCAGGGGATTGCCGGTGTGAACGGCGCGCCCCGCCGGCAGGTAATTCCTTGTCTCGTCGAAGCTCATGAAGACCTTGCGGGTGATCTTTGAAAGGAGCTTGTTCGCGAGCCCGGGCTGAACGTTCTGCTCATGGATGAAACAGGGTATGGCGAGCATCCTTCCCGCGACTATGACGGGTACCGAGGTGAACCCGCCCATGCCGAGGATGGCATCGGGCCGCTCCTCCTTCAGGATCTTGAGGCACATGGCGATACCCCGCATCATCCTCAGGATGGTGATCGCCTTGTGGATGGGAGAGCGCCCCAGGAACTGGTGTGCCTCGATGAGGCGGAGTCTGAACCCTGCATCGGGGATGATCTTCCCTTCGAGGCCGTAGGGCGTTCCGATGAAGAGGACGCTGTTGTCTCCGCCGCGCCCCATGAGCGCCTCGGCAACGGCTATTCCCGGAAAGATGTGGCCTCCTGTCCCTCCCGCGGATATGACGAGCCTCATGATCTCCCCCCTTCGCTTTTCAGCATCATGCCCGCAAGGGGAGCAAGGATGGCGATGAAAAGGATTGGCTGATAGAGGAGCCCCGTGGAGAACCTGATCCCCACGACCAGGAGGACGTCCATCGCGATGTAAAGGAAACCGAAGAAGGGCAGCATGGTGGAAAAGGAGCTCTTCTTCATGACGAGGGCGAAACTCGTGACGAGAAGGGCGAAGACCGACCCGAGGAGTATGTATCTGTTGATCTCGGCGAGGCCCGTGAGCCCGCTGCCCGTGAGGCCGGCACCCTGACGGTATGCCATAAAGGCCGCAATAACGGTGTAGGCGGCGATGAAGGGGATGATCCGATACCTTCCGATGATGAAGAGGAAGAGGATGAGGGTCGCCGCGAAGGATATCATGAAGACGAGTTTGCCCGTGATGTAAAGGTTGAAGCCCGACGAGAAGAAGAGGATCGACAGGGCCGTGACCTCCTTGAAGAAGTCCTGTCCCTTCTCTTCCATGCCGGTAAGGTAAAGAATGAAGGCGTAGAAGGAGACGAAGACGACGGCCATCCGTCCGGCCTCTGGAATGGCGATCCTGGGGTAGAAGAAGAACAGGACTGTGATCAGGAAGGAGATGACTATGAGGGGGTACTTCATGGCCTCGATGGAACGCTGGGGAAGCCGGAAGATGGCGTAGCCCGCGGCCGCCCCGGCCATGACGACAAGGACCCTCGCCATCGTGTACTCACGGAGGAGGCCGTATACGAGAAGGAGCGAGAATATGGCTATGAGGACCTTTTTCACAGCGCCTCCACTATCCTTCTGAAGGTGTTTCCCCTGTCCTTGTAATCCCTGAACATGTCAAAGCTGCTGCACATGGGCGACAGGATGACGGAGTCTCCCCGCCCGGCCTTCGCGAAGGCCAGGGAGACGGCAGAGACCATGTCCTTCTCGAGGTACGTGGGGATGGCGTCGCCGAGCTCGGACGCTATCCTGTCCCGTGCCTCGCCTATGGCGATGAGGGCCTTTATCTTCCCGGCCTCCTCCCGGATGACCCGGTAGCTTCCGCCCTTGTCCTTTCCGCCCGCGATGAGGACGATGCCGCCTTCCATTCCCTCCAGGGCCCTCTTCGTCGCATCCACGTTGGTTGCCTTGGAGTCGTTGTAAAAGGAGACGCCCCGTACGTCGCGGATGAACTCGACCCGGTGGGACAGTCCCTTGAAAGTCCTCAACGCCTCTTCGATGACCCCGGCGTCCACGCCGTGGACACGGGCCGCGAGAAGGGCGGCAAGGATGTTCTCGGTGTTATGG
>LVAA01000117.1 GCA_001603955.1 Syntrophobacterales bacterium Delta_02
TCGCACGGCCTTATAATTTACTTCATCAAGATCTTGCGTGCTTTTGCAGCAGAAAAACCGGGAAAGGAGGTTGCAGCTATGGACAACGATGAGAAGTTGAAGGGCTGGAATCCTTATGTTGCCGGTGCGCTGACGGGGCTTCTCCTCATCCTTTCGGTCTGGGTGGCGGGCAAGTACTTCGGGGCTTCCACGAGCTTCGTCAGGAGCGCCGGGTTTGTGGAAACAGTCTTCTCCCAGGAAAGGGTCGCGCAGATGGAGTACTTCATCAAGGAGCTTCCCAAGATCGACTGGCAGTGGATGTTCGTGGTCGGCATATTCTTCGGCTCCCTCGTCGCCTCCACGACATCGAAATCCTTTCGGTGGCAGGGCGTTCCCACGATGTGGGAGGGAAGGTTCGGGCCGAACAGAGCAAAGCGTGCCGTCACGGCCTTCCTCGGCGGCGCGATAGCCATGTTCGGGGCCCGCCTCGCTGATGGGTGACCGAGCGGTCACGGGCTGAGCGGTTCGCTCCAGCTGGCTGTCAGCGGTTTCATTGCTCTGATATGTTTCTTCATCGGCGGCCTCATCGTCGCCCGTATCCTCTATCGGGGAGGTGCCAAAAATGAATAGTCTCATCTACGGCATCGTGACAGGTATCATCTTCGGCTTTCTCCTGCAAAAGGCCCGGGTCATACGCTATGACAAGCAACTGGGGGCCTTGAGGCTCATGGATATGACCATCGTGAAATATATGGTGACGACGGTACTCGTAGCCATGGTGGGCGTCTACCTTCTCAAGGACCTGGGACTGGTGAAGCTCTCCATCAAACCGACGGTGCTGGGCGGCAATATCATTGGAGGGCTTGTTTTCGGCGCCGGCTGGGGGCTGCTCGGGTACTGCCCCGGAACATCCCTTGGCGCTCTGGGTGAAGGGCGCTACGATTCCATATGGGGGATCGTGGGCATGCTCGTGGGGGCCGCCGCCTTCGCCGAACTCTTCCCCCTCATGAAGAGAACGGTCCTGACCTGGGGAAACTACGGCAAAATAACCATCCCGGGCATCCTGGGCATCAACCACTGGATCGTCATCGTAATAGTGATAATACTTGGGATACTGATGTGCAGGTTGTTCGAGAAAAAGGGGCTGTAAGAAGCGGGTAATAGGTTATGGGTGATGGGTGAGCGGAAATGCTCTTCTCCCATGGCCTATGACCCATCACCCATAACCGGATCTTTTAAAGGAGTCTACCATGTCGGCTGAACGTCTTGTTGTTATCGGGGGGGTTGCCGCGGGGATGAGCGCGGCGAGCAGTTTCAAGAGGCTGAAACCCGAAGCGGAGGCGATCGTCCTCCAGAATGACCATTTTATCTCTTACGGGGCCTGCAGTCTGCCCTATTACATATCCGACGATGTGAAGGACATCAACAGACTCATATCCCTGTCCCCGGAGATCGCGACAAAGGAGCGGGGCATCACGGTGCTTACCCGTCACGAGGCCCTCTCTATAGACCCTTCGAAGAAGACGGTGGTCGCCATGGACCTCGACGGGAAAGAGGAGAAGGCCATACCCTATGACCACCTCGTCATTGCGACGGGGGGACTGCCGGTCCGGCCCCCCTTTCCTGGCATTGATCTCGATCATATCTTCACCCTGAGAACCCTTCACGACGGTGTCGAGATCAAGAAGTTCATAGACCGGTGGACGTCCTTCGAGCCCTGCATCGGGCCGCGATGCGTCTACGTGAACCCCTTCGGGGCGGAAAAGAGACCCATGCGGGCCTCTATCGTCGGGGGCGGTTCCATCGGCATGGAGATGTGCGAATCCCTGAGAAAACGAGGGATCGAGGTGGTTGTCTTCGAGAAGATGGACCGTGTCCTCGGCACCATGGACACGAGCATAACGGGCATCGTTGAGGAAAAGCTCGCCGCCGAGGGCGTGAACCTCATGAAGGGGGTGTCCGTCCAGAGCTTTGAAGGAGACGGCGGCGCCGTTACCGGTGTTATCACCGACAGGGGCGCATTTGAAACCGACATGGTCCTCCTGGTGATCGGAGCAAGGCCGAACACAAAGATCGCCGTCGACGCCGGGGTTGAACCTGGAGCCGGCGGGGCCATCAAGGTAGATGGCCATCTGAGGACCAACATCCCCGGTATCTATGCCGCCGGTGACTGTGCCGAGGCCACGCAGCTGGTCACGGGGAAAAAGGCCTACATCCCCCTGGGCGCCACCGCCAACAAGCAGGGCCGAATAGCCGGCGAGAACGCCGCCGGCATGGACAACATCTTTGAAGGCGTGGTGGGAACAGCGGTCACGAAGATCTTCGATCTCGAGGTGGCCCGCACCGGCCTGTCGCCCCTCGAAGCGGAAAGGGAAAACATCGACCATTTCGTGTCCACCATAAAGGGCAGGTCGAGAAGCAGCGCTTACCCCGAGGGCAAGCCGATCACGGTGACCTACGTGGTCGAGAAGGGGTCGGGCAGGCTTCTCGGCGCCCAGATGGCAGGCAACGAGGGTGTCGCCCACAGGATAGACACGCTTGCCACAGCCCTGTACAACAGGATGAACCTCGAGGACATAGCCCGGCTGGACCTTGCGTACGCACCCCCCTTCGCCACGGTGTGGGACCCGATACTCGTTGCGGCCAATGTGGCTCTGAAAAGATTGCAAAAGGAAAGACAACTATAGTATACAGTTGATACAGCCTTGTGTTAACGTAATGGTCCATAGATCCAGGAACGCTGAGGCCCAGGAGATGCCATGTTGCACCATGCATTGTCATCTGTTGAAGAACGCATAGCCATGATCAAGAAATCCCAGTGGGGAGAAGGGTTAAGCCGCGAGGAGATGGAGCGCTTCGCGCAATACCTTTACGTTGCCAGGGCACAGCCGGATGAACCCATCTTCAATGAGGGAGCCATCGAACCCTACATGTGTTTCGTCGCCGACGGGCTCGTCAAGGTCACCAAGGGGGATTCCAAGAAGCACGTCAAGACCATATGCGAGATCGGCCCCGGGCGGACGGTCGGCGAAATGAGCATCATCGACGGCCTGCCCCGGTCGGCATCGGCAGTGGCCGTGGAAAAAACGACAGTCCTTGTCCTTACCAAGGAAAACTTCGAACTCCTCCTGAATGACAACCCCAAGCTGGGGGTCGCCCTCTTCCGGAGACTGGCCCAGATGATAAGCCACAGATTACGCGTATCGGACTGGATGCTGGTCGAGTATATATACGAATCGTAGGATAGTCCCAAGCCTCAAACAAGACACGAAATGGCGAGGTCCCGGTTTCACCTGACACTCTCAGGCTCGTTGTTCCGGCCCTGGACCTCGACCGTCCGGGACCGTCATTCCGGCGTTCGCTGGAATGACGGAGGACGACGTGGCGGGAATGTTACGAGGGAAATGCCGCCGGAATGGCAGGAAACCTTCAGGTTCTCCGGCAACATCGAAAACTGTATACGAACGACCCTTTCCTGATGGTTGCGGCACTCTTCGCCGGCAACTTCCCCTGGAACGGTCTTCCTGTTCTCACGTAGAACTTGAAACTTAACACTTAACACCATCTTCTAGAAACGCTCCATCCTTCCCGTTCTGCAACTGGGGCATCGTTTGTCGGTCATTTCCAGCAGGGTCCTGATGTGGTCCGATTTGCAGTGGGGGCAGACCAGGGCGTCTTTTCGGAGATCGAGGCCGAACTGACCGAGGCAGTCGATGCACACACAGGCGGAGAGATAGCCCACACGCTCTTCCATGAGGTCGATCATCGCCTCCTGTGAGGCGGCAAGCGCCTCGCAGTCATGAAGGGATTCCTCTTCCATGCGGAGCATCTGGGCGATTATTTCCCGCTCGCCATGGTCTTTCAAGGGTATCCTGTCACCCCTGTCATTCTGCAGATAGAGGTACCCTCCGTTCGATTCGTCGAGGATATACCCGCAGGAGTTGCACCGATAACCGTAGATGGTGGTCCGTTCGTGAAAATCAGCTTCAATTCTTTCCGGGTTCATGACCATAACGCTCCTTTGATATGTAGTACCATTCAAACATCCGGGCAAGCTTTGCGACCTGTTCTTCCTGCAGTACATTGTCGACCCGTTCCCTCGCCGCTCCAATGAGCATGGCGTTGGCCTCGTCGCAATTCCCCTTCGATATGAGAATTATGGGGAGATTGATGGCGTGCGCGTAACCAGCCTCGAAGGCCACCCCGGTGTCAGAATCATCGACAAGGGCAACGACGATGTCGCAGTCCTCGAGCATCCGCAGGCAGGTCTCCTTGACGGTCCGGCTCAGCTTGAGTTTCGTCTCCCTGTTCCCTTCGATATTGGGCGTGTCCTCGAATGGGTCAACAATCCCGACGGCTTTTCCATAGTCGGTCTGACCGAGGGCGGTCCTCAACTTCCCGAGGAACTCCCTTTTGAAGTCTTCCTGGGAATCGTTGAAACAGGGATGAGCGAAATAGATATGCATGGTCACCTCGTCACAACCTGAAGAAGAGTGTGAAATTCCCGTTTACGGCGGTATCGTAGTCCGAAGCGCCCTGTATGCTGCCCGTGTTCCAGATGCCATCATCGTAACGCTTGTCCAGGCCCCGGCACACGTCGGAAGGCACTCCCTGAAAGGCCAGCCAGTGACCTGCTCCGGTCGTTCCGGGGCTGTTGTATGTGAGGGCCACGCTTCCGTTGAAGACGTGCCTGGGATTCGTGAATCCCGTCCCACCGAGGAGGTTCGCCTGCCTGAGCTCGGACCAGAGGTCGCATTGCTCCGTTCCCGTCCCGGCACAGGAAAAGTCGGGGGCCGTCACTGACGAACCAACACCAACCCGCCCGTTTCCGTTGCCATTCGTAACACCGCTGTACCGCGAGGACGCGCCGGGATCATCGCCGGCAAAATACGCAAAGCGGTCACAATAACCCTGGAAGGCGGTGCCTATATCCTGCCTCTGCTTGAAAAGCTGTTTCATCTGGCCTTTCACGATAAGGGACTGACCTTTTATGACGAGACCGACTATGATGCCGATGATGATCACCACTACGATCAGCTCGATGACGGTGAAGCCGACAACCCTCCCCCCGGTACCGGCCGTCCTGAAAGTCTCGTTATTTTGGTCTGTTCTCATCATGTCTACAGTCAATATAATTGGGATCGGGAAGACCCCGCAAGATGTAGGTTTAATTTACAGATAGGGTGGTTTTACAGGTAATTTTCGTTTACAGATACGGTGATTTTACAGGTAAATCCGGTCTACGGATAAAGGATGTTTACACCGGAAATGGAAGAGTGAAGGATATCAGGAGGTTTGATCCGGGTAAATGGCGACGGGCCGTGCGCCCTTCATGAGAGTGACGGTGAATTCCACGCCGCGGCCGGTGTTCGCCACCATCATGTTGCCCCCGATTTTTTTTACAACGTGCTTCGCCTGGAAGAGCCCGATGCCGAGCCCGGACTTCTTTGTCGTGAAGAAGGGCTCGAACATCCTGTCGACATCCCCGATGGGGCTGCCCGTGTCGTAGACGACAACCGTGACCGTCTCGCCCTCTTCGCGGACGAGGGCATGGCACTCCAGTTCGGGTTCATTTGTTGATTTGTCGTGCATGTTCTTTATTATGTTGTCGAACACGGTCACCAGCTTATGCCTGTTCGCGAAGACAACGCCCTCGCCCGTCGCTCCGCCCTTCATGCCGTAAAGATCGAGAAGCTCACGTATCATGGCGAGAACGTCAACCTCTTCGGGTTCGCCTTCGTCGCTCTCCTTGTCCGAACCTATCTCCAGGGTGGCAAGTATCTTATCCGTTCTGACCGAAAGCGCGGGTGCGGATTCCCGCAGGTATTCCACAAACCTGTGTTCCCGCTCCGCCCCGCCCAGTCTCGCGATGTTGTAGAGAAGTCCCTTGATGAACTGGGTCACGTTCTTCACATCGTGGAGCAGGAAGGTCTGGAGTTTTGAGAAGTTGTAGAGGGCCTCGTTGGCAACCTTTATCTTCATCAGCAGGTCCATCTCGATGAGGAGGAAAAGGGTCTCAAAGATGATCATGTAGATGTATCTCTGATAACCCCGGGGACTGACCGTCACTATCCCGAGGCCTATCGAATAATCGGGCCGCGAAACCTTTCTCGTGATCACTCTCCTGTGCTTGGGACCCGGTTTGGAGAGTGTCTTCTCCCCGTAATTTATGTCATAGAAGACATCGTCTATCTCGGCCTTCTTCATGAGCTCCCGGGCCCTGGGCAGGAAAAGGCCGATATCGTAGTTGCACTCGCTGTTGGCCTCCACCATCTTCAATTGGACCTTGAAGGCTCGGTTGGTAAGGTATCGCAGGTACAGGAGGATGACAAGGACCATCAGGCCCGACACGATGACAAGCATGTACATCGATTGGATAAGCCTAAGCGTTATCATCGATGTCCTCCCGGCGAAAGCCGAACTTCTTTATGAAGTAGTAGACACTCTCCCTTTTGACGCCAAGCAACTTGGCGGATTTGTAGACATTGAAATTGGTATCCTTGAGCACCTTGAGGATAATGTTCTTTTCCGCCTCCTCGCGGGCGGGCTGGAGCCCTTTGCCTACCTCGATACCGAAGGTGATCTTTGCGAGGCCTCGCTCTTCCAGTTTGCGCTCGGTGTCGCGAAAGAGAATGGCGCGGTCAATGGAAAAAAGGACCTGCTCGATGGAGGCGGGTTTGACCAGGTAGTCGAAGGCCCCCGACTTGATGGCCTCCAGGGCAGCGCTCTCCGTCTTCTGCCCCGTAAGGATTATGACCTTGATGCCGAAGTTCTCCAGGATGTAATGAAGAAGCCTCAAACCCTCGTCGGGCGTGTTCTCATGGGGGGGTAACCCCAGGTCCAGAACGGCGAGGGTGACCTCATGCTTGCCGAGAAGGTTGATGGCCTTTCGAACATCCCCGGCCTCGAGGACCTCAAAACGTTCCTCCAGGGCAAACCGCAACTGCGCCCTGAGAGCAACGTCATCTTCTGTGAGAAGAATGGTTTCCATGAATGAGTATCCCGAACACTTGTATCATAGTATTATTGGGAACGGTTTTTAAAGAGGTTTTTTTGTCTTCACCTTTCCAGAGGTTCAAGTTCTTCAAGCTCGAACCGGTTCTGCACCTTCTTTGCCCTCGCCCATGTGTTCGTGAAAAACAGGGAATGGCCGAATGCCATGGAAGACCTCTGAAATCCGGCCTGTCCGAGTATGGCAAGCATCTGCTTCCCTGTATAGGCGGCTTTATGCCCGCTCACCGCAGCACGGCATACTCTATCATACCGTGCGAGAAATCTCAGTAACCCTGTGGTCCAGTTTGCCCGGGTGGTCATGATGAACGCACCGCCAGGCTTCAGGATCCTTTCGACCTCCTGGAATATTCGAAGGACCCGGGGGGGATCGATGCGCTCCAATACGGCCAGCATTGTAACAACCTCAAAACAGTCGCTGCCGAAGGGCAGGCGCGCGGTATACTCCAGGTCAAAATCTATCAGGGCCAGATCGTGCCTCTTCTTCAATTCCATCCTGGCCTCTCTGCCGATCCCCTTATCAAGGCCGTACCTCTCCGAAAAGCCTGTCTCCGATGGATAATTGCGGAAGAACCCGCAACCGATATCAAGTATCCTGCCCTTTCTCAACTCCACAGGGACGAGGGCGTTCCCCTTGACGGCAGTCTTCCTTGCCGCGTATTGATTCCAGCGGGCAAAACCCTTTTCACCGGCTTTCATGTGTCCCTGAAACTGCATCCCCCGGGGTATCGTTCCCTGTCCCGTCACCGGACATCGCCGCCTTCCTCCCATCCCTCAGCCACAACCATATACAAAGCGCTATCCCCAGCAAGGTCAGGAAGAGGCCAATATAGAATGACACAGGCACGTAACTGAACACAACGGTATGCCTGCCTTTTGGCACTTCGATGGCACGGAATGCAAGGTTTGCCCGGTATATCTTCGTCTCCCTGCCATCCACGTAGGCCCGCCATCCGGGATAATAAGTGTCGCTCACATAGAGAAAGCCGTCACCATCGGCCTCAAAGTTCAGGACAACCTCGTTTGCACGGTAGGACACAAGATCCACCGTGCCTTTTATCGGTTCTCCGCCTGCCCATCCTTCGCGCGGGGGCGCGGACAGGATGAGTTCCCTTTTGAAATCCGTCTTCCGGTCTATCATCTTCAGCATTACCTTATTATCATCGTCAATATAGCGAACGTTGTTAAATAACAGGAACCTTCCGGGATAACCCCGGTATGAGTAGAGATATATGTCTTTATCTCCCAACCTTTCTTGCTTCACCAGGCGGAACTCAGGGTAATCCACAGGGTACGACAGGATGATATGCTTGATCCCTCCTATGTTCAACAACCCCCGCGCTTCAGAAATGTTCCCCACACAACGGAACAAACCCAGGAATCTCTCCTGATGCGCAACCCTCATCACCTCGGCACCACCAGCCGAATACAGTCCATACATGGCGGCATAGGGGGAGACCATGACATTCTTCCCTGCCAGTATGCTGCTGAACTCATCTTCTGTCTTGACGGTCAGATAAAACCTCTCTGTTTCCTCGTTCTTTTCCATCGCCTTCGCAAAGCCGTCGGAACCTTTGAACCATTTCCAGGATGCGGAGCCATAGTAACCGTAATTGGCAAGAAACAGATCCGCGATCAGTACAAGAAGCAGAAACGACAAGAGGATCTTCTTCTCTTTCAGCCGGGCATATAGCAGGAGCCCCGTGCATAAGAGAAAGGAAAAGAGGAGAAACCGTTTTGCGTTATGGATATTGAACCATATCTCATTATACAACGGTGGTTTCATCCCGTTTCGATCGAGGAAAGAAATGATCTCCTGGTCCCAAAAATACAGAAAACCCCAGGCGAGGGCGAATACAAATCCCAGGTAAAAAGAGGCAAGGACAAGGCGGTTCACAGCCCTGTCCCTTAGGCTTTCCCTGAGCGTGTCCAGCCCTATAGCCGTAGTGACCGAAATCGAAAAAAACAGAAGGAACAAGAACTTCACGGGGTACCGAACGGAACTAAAGGGCGGTATCTTGTGAAGCAACTTGTACAGGGGTGTATTTCCGCCCAACCCCAGGATGAGGGAAAAGACGATAAGACCCAGAAAAAAGAGTCTCCTTTTGTCGCCCTTCAAGAAGAATACAGCTGAAAACAACAGGGGACCTATGCCAAGGTATACCGTCTTCAGCCACGACTGATTAAGCCAGTACTTCAACGGCGTCTGGCGGTACCCAAAAACATCGGGGAGAAAGAACTGGATAAAATCCTTCCAGGCAAAAGACCATGTAGTTGCGCTGATATAGTTCAAACCCCCCGCTCTTATGCTCAGCCTGTGCAATTCGTAAAAACTTGTCCATTGAACCGCCGAAAGGAGAAGAACGATCAGCCCCAAAAGGAGCAATGCGGAGCACCTTCTCAACACCCCGATGTCCCTGTCCACAAAGGAGCCAAGGAAGAACACCGTTATGAAGAGGACTATCACCGTGAGGATCACGATCTCCGGTGCTCCGGCAAGGAACTGAACCGTAAGGAACACCGACGAAAGGAGAATATGCCGCACCCTTTCCGTTTCAAAGTACTTGATAAAATAGAGCAACACAAGGGGAAACCAGGAGACGCCAAAAAGATGCGGAAGCAGATTATGAACGGACAGAAGGTACCCGGAGAGCATGAACACGAGGCCCCCCGTCGCTGACGACAGCGTGCTTACCCTTATGTGACGCAAAAAGGCGTAGGTCGTCATTCCGGCAAACACAAAGTGAAGAATGATCATCCAGTTCCAAACAATGTTAAAAGGCAAGAAAAGATAGAAGACGTGCGGAGGATAAAAGACCCCCGGCTGCAGAGTGGCAAGAAGGGGGATGCCACAATAGTTGTGAGGATTCCAAAACGGGAATTCGAAATTTCTCAAGAGCGAGACCCAGAGAATCCTGGGTGGGATGAAGAACGGGGCAAGGTCTCTTTCGCAGAAGATGACTCTCGCTGAAAGCATGGGGTTGAAATACAAGACACCGATGAGCGAAAGCGCCATAAAGACGGCGAGATTTTTCAACGTGCTCGCTGTCTTTATGGCGGAGAATACTATCCTTGACTGGTTACTACGAATCAGTAAGGGCTCACCACGTGGTGCAACGGGCCAAAGGATCTCCGGCCGACGCCGAAGTGCAGACGATCGAAGCCGGCGTAGTGGGCATCACCGCTTCCGTAGTAATGAAGAACGTGTATGTCGCGGCACCGGGAACCTGCACCTGCACACCTGATGCAGTGGTACCGGCAAGGGTAACACCCTGGATGCTGGCGGCGTCAATTATGCTCGTCATATTGTAGGCAACAGTCGTACCCTTTATATTGTATTGCGCGAACAAGATACCGCTCGCGCCCCTCAAGGCGCTTAGAACACCCTTTGCCGTCGCGTCGCCTGCATCCTGTTTGATCTCGAGATATTTTGGAAGGGCCACAGCGGCAAGAATACCGATAATGATGATGACAATGATCAATTCTATGAGGGTAAAGCCTTTGCTGTTCTTGAGCGTTTTCATTGTTGTGCCTCCTAATCGTATGCTTTGCCCAGATTCAGTAGAATATTTGCAAATACTGTGCCACTATTAAATGTTTCAATACCGTCAATGTTTAGGGATTGTTTTTTTATACCCCACGGCATCCCAAATTGCAACAGATATAATGAAATCAACCATCGACATTCAACAAGACTTGTTCCCAAAAAGAATTTCCCCCTTGAAACAGGTCAGCCAAATACATCCGGTGGGCAACAAACAACAATTTTTGTTCAAAGAAAGCAACAATTTTTGTAGTTCTTTCACGTCTCTATCTCGTATTTCTTAACCCGGTACCACATGCTGCGCTCTGATATCCCGAGAAGCTTCGCCGCCTTGGCCTGTGACCCCTGAACCTTCTTGAGGGCATCGATGATCATGTTCCTCTCCAGGGCCGATATGGCCTCATCCAGAGACTGGTCGGAGTATACAGTTCCCGAGAGCCGATGCTCTCCACGCAGGTGGAAAGGCAGGTCGTCCAGCCCGATAACATCACCGTCGCACATAACGAAGGCCCGCTTGATGGTTCCGATCAATTCCCGGGCGTTACCGGGCCAGGGGTAGTCCATGAGAAGCCTCATGGCATCGTCGGAGAGCGTGACCACGCGGCCTGTCTCTCTTTCAATATTGTGCAGGACGTAGTCGACAAGCACCTTTACATCGTCACGTCTCTCCTTCAAAGGGGGTATGTCGATATGGATCTGCGAGAGCCTGAAGAAGAGGTCTTCGCGGAACTTACCCTCCTTGATCTCATTCTCAAGGACTCGATTCGTCGTGGAAATGATATGAATGTCCACCTTTTTCGTCTTCGTTGAACCGAGGTGCTCGATCTCCTGCTTCTCAACGACCCTCAGCAGCTTCGCCTGAAGATAGGGACTCATTTCGCCTATCTCGTCAAGTACGATGGTGCCCCCGTGGGCAACCTCGAATTTTCCTGCCTTTTGCTGAACAGCCCCCGTGAACGCGCCCTTTTCATACCCGAAGAGTTCGCTTTCCAGAAGGTTGTCCGGGATGGAGGCACAGTTGACGACAACGAATTCCCCTTTCCGTTTTGACAACAGATGGATGAGCTTGGCTATCTCTTCCTTGCCAACACCCGTCTCACCCGTTACGAGAACGCTCAACCCCTTACCGGCAACCTTTTCGACTTCCTTGAATATCGCCTTCATCTGTGATGAACTGCCGACAACACCGTGAAAAACCTGGTTCTCCAGCTCTTTTTCCCGCAGTTGTTCCACTTCCTTCTTCAGTTTCCTGGTACCCAGAACCCTTTTCAGCATGACCTTCAATTCATCGAGAAGGATGGGCTTCACGAAGAAGTCCGTGGCGCCCCTCTTTATCGCTTCCAGGGCGTTCTTCTTTGTCCCGTACGCGGTTATGATCAGGATCGGCACATCGTACTTCTTCTTGATGTCTGTAGTGGCGGAAAGACCGTCCATGCCGGGCAGGCTTATATCCATGATCACAAGGCCCGTGCCATTGCTTATGGACCTGACGGCACCTTCGTAACTTTCGAAAGAGGTCACCTTGTAGCCTTCACCCTTCAAGGCCTCCTCCAGGAAGAACCTGACACCCTGATCGTCCTCAATGATGATTATTCGCTCGCTCATGTCCGTATTCCTTCTGGCCTTCCTGGATACCGGCCTTCGCCGGTATGACGAGATGGGCAGGAAACTGCGGCAGATGGGTCCCATCGAGGGTCTGTCGGATCCTCGAGCCCTTCGAAGGGCAATCAGGCCGAAAGGTTCTCACTGTCCCTTCTGTCATCCTTTCTCCCGATCATCCGTTCTTTCTTCTTCACCGGTAGTTCTATCGTGAAGGTCGTGCCACGCTCCCCGCTGTCAACCTTTATATCCCCGCCGTGGAGCTTCATGTTCCGCATGCCTATGAAGAGCCCGAGACCCTTGCCGCCCTTCTTTCTCGTATAAAAGGGTTTGAAGATCGAATCGTATTCGCTCTTCTGGATCCTTGAGCCCTTGTTGAAGATGGTTATTGAGATCTTTGCCTCGTCGCGCTCCACACCGATCTTTACGGTACCGCCGCCCTTTTCGTAACCAGCGGCGTTCTTCAGGATATTGTGCACAACCTGGTAGAGTTTGGTCCTGTCCGCAATACAAACGAGATCGCCTTTCCTGGGATAATCTATCTGAACATCCCGGTAATCTTCCTTTATGGCATCGACGGAATCACGAATGACCTCATAGATGTTGAATCGTTCCAGGGCCAGCTCATTGTCCGTGAAGTCAAGAAGCTCGCGGGTGAAAACGTCTATCTTCCTGGAGGCCTCCAGCATGGCGACTATATACCGCTTCTGTGCCTCATCGGTCACCCGCTGCTGAAGAAGTTCGCTCATGCCTGTAATGGTATTGAGAGGATTTCTGACCTCGTGGGCAACCATGAGGGACATATATCCCAGGGGGATTATGTAGTCCAGCTTCTCCATGCTCTCGATGAGGGTCGTGCGCTCTCCCTCGTCTGCCCGGGTCTGAATGTGGTCCATGAGACGCTCTATCAGCTTGTAGACCTCCATCATCTGCCCTCTCTCCTTCCTGAACTCCTCAAGCCTCACAAACTGCTCGGCCTTCTTCACGAGGTCGTTGATGGGCTGCGTCATGGCCCTCACGACTATGAGGCCGCAGAGTGCGGAGAAAAGACAAACACCGAAGATCCAGAACCACACCACGTTGCTCCTGGCGGAGGCGATGACGTTGAGACCGATGGCGATGGAAAAAAGGCTTGTCAGAAAGGCTACGAGAGGCACTATAGTGTTGAGGCTGTACCGCAGATTCCCGGGATCCCTGAAAAACCCTTTCAACCACCACCCCGCATCGCCCCCATGATATTCCACCAGGGCATGAAAATGGCCAGGGCCAGAAAAAGGACCATCCCCGCAAGACCAACCGTCAGGATCGGTTCGATATATGCCGAAAGCCGGTTGACCGTATAGGTCACTTCCCTGTCATAGTGCATCGATATCTCCCGGAGCATGTCCTCGAGAGAACCCGTCTCTTCGCCCGTCGCGATCAGGTGGATGACAAGGGGCGGAAATATCTTTGCGTCCTTCATGGGCCGGGATATACCCTTTCCCTTTTCGATATTCTCCGAGATCTCCAATACTTTCTTCGCAATGAATTCGTTGCCAACGGTGCGTGAAACGATATCCAGAGTCCGCATGATGGGCACGCCGGAACTGACGAGGTTCTCCAGTGTAAATGCGAACCGGCTCATGGACGTCTTCAGGATGATATCGCCAACGAGCGGGATCCTGAGTTTGGCGACGTCAATGGTGTATTTTCCTGTTTGCGTACGCTTGTACACGAAAAAAGCGACGATCAGCGCGGCTAGGATGATAAAGGAGAGCCCCAGGTACTTTTGGAAGATGTCATTTATAACGAGCAATATCTGGGTGGGTAGCGGCAAGGCTATCTTCGCGCTCCTGAACAAGGGGGCAAACTTTGGAACGACAACGTTTACCAGGATGATGAAAGCCCCGACCAGCGTGCTGACCACGAAGATGGGATATCTCATTGCCGATTTGATCGTCTCCTTGGTCTTCATCTGGAACTCAAGGAGAGCCGACAACCGTTCGAGAACCTCCTCGAGGTTGCCGCTCGTTTCCCCCGAACGCACCATGCTCACGTAGATCTCCGAGAAGATGCCCTTGTGTCTTGCCAGGGCGTCGGAAAAGCTGAAGCCTTTATCGATGTCCTGTGCAACAACCCCGATGGCCTTCTGGAGCCTTTGGTTCGTAGTCTGCTCCGCCAGGGCACGAAGACCCGCCACTATGGGAATACCTGAACGCACCACCGTCCGGAGCTGGCGTGTGAAGAAGATGAGATCGTCGAACTTCACCCTTTGAAAGCGCAACATGAAGTCGTCGACCGAGGTCCCGCTTTTGGACCCGGTTTCTTTTGCCGACACCGGGATGTATCCCATGGCGTCAAGTTGCGTCATGGCGTCCCTCTGGGTCGCCGCCTCGATGTTTCCCTGGACCAGGAGACCTCTTTCGTCTCTCGCTTTATATGCAAAAGTTGGCATAACTACGCCTTGCGCCTCGCAACGTTAAGATGGTTCTCGTCTCGAGGGGTGCGGGATGACTCATGATGAAAGGAGCGGGATAGCATCGGCATCACTCCTCCTGCACGACATTCAACGCTTCTTCCAGTGTTGTCGTGCCGAAAAGGACCTTCATGATGGCATCGTCCCTCATGACCCTCATGCCCTTTTCGTGGGCCTTTTTCTTCAGTACCTCGCTGGGGGCCTTATTGTTGATAAGCTCCCTGAGCTCATCATCCATGACGAGGACCTCGTAGATACCGGTCCTGCCGCGATATCCCTTGTACTTGCAGGCGGGACAGCCCTTCCCCCTGTACAGCAGCACATCTTCCCGTATCTGAAAGGTCTTGTGTACGGATGGCGCGGGGTAGTAAGATTCCTTGCATTCGGGGCAGATCTTCCTCAACAGTCTCTGGCCGATGACGCAGCTTACGGAAGACGTTACAAGGAAGGGCTCTATCCCCATTTCCACAAGCCTGGTGATGGCGCTGGCGGCGTCGTTGGTATGAAGGGTCGACAGCACAAGGTGCCCGGTGAGCGCTGAATGCACGGCGATATTGGCCGTTTCACGGTCGCGTATCTCACCCACCATGATAATGTCGGGGTCCTGCCTTAGTATGGAGCGAAGACCGCTTTCAAATGTCATTCCCGCGCGGGGGTTGACCTGGGCCTGCGCAAGGCCTTCCAGGGTATACTCGACAGGGTCTTCTATCGTAATGATGTTCTTTTCGGGGGAGTTGATGTAATTCAGAATGGCGTAGAGCGTTGTTGACTTGCCGCTTCCCGTGGGACCGGTGGAAAGGATGAAGCCATAGGGCCTCTTGAGCACGCTCTTTATCTTCTCCTTGTCGTCCCTCAGGAAGCCAAGGTTGTCTATACCATACAGGGCGGTGCTCTTGTCGAGAAGCCGGAGGACCACCTTCTCTCCGTGTATCGTCGGGAAGGTGGAAACCCTGACGCCCACCTCGCGGGATGCCTCCCGGATATTGAACCTGCCGTCCTGCGGCGTCCTCGTTTTCGCGATATCGATCCCCGCGAGGATCTTGATCCTTGACACGATGGGCAGGAACATCTTCTTGTCGGGGCTGGGGACATCCCTCAACCGGCCGTCCACCCGCATCCTGACCCTCATGATGTTCTTGGAAGGCTCCACGTGGATGTCGCTCGCATTGTCGGCAAGGGCCTGTGCCAGGAGACTGTTCACGAAACGGACAACGGGCTCCTCTTCCACGAGGTCCATGGATATCCGTTCGTCCTCGTCCTCGTCCTTTTCATCCTTTTCAAGGGTCAACGCCTGTTCCCGTATCCTGTCGAGGGTCTCCTCAACGATGGTCTTGAGGCCATAGTACTTCTCGAGCGCCTGCCTCAGCTCATCCTCGGTGACGATGAGGGGTTCTATCTCCATCTTGACCATTCTCGCCACGTTGTCCATGGCGTCTATGTCGAGAGGATCGACCATGGCCAGTTTGAGAACGTTATGTCTTCGCATGACGGGGATCACCATGGAATTCTTGGCGATATCGGTGGTGATGAGCGTGACGACGTCCTCGGGGATCTCCAGCTCCTTGAGATCGATGATGGGGATATTGAGCTGCTTGCTGACGGTATCGATGATCTCCTTCTCGGAGAGCATCCCCAGCTTGACGATGACCTTGCCGAGTTTGTCTCCGTACTTCTTCTGCTCCGTGAGGGCGCGCAGAAGATCCTTTTCCGTCAGTTTCTTCGCATCAAGGAGAAGCTCCCCAAGTCTTTTACGCATCCGACCCATTACTTTTTCCCTCGATCTTCCAAGTATCTTAGTCTCTCCAGCACTCCATTCCTCTGGGGATCAGATGGCTTTGCCAGGCCCAGATACTGCCTGTAATACTTTACGGCGTCTCCGGTTCGGCCCAGGTTGTCCTTGATTACCGCATAGGAGAGATAGACAAGCGGGTCTTTCGGGTTTTTCTTGATCGGCGCCTCCATGATCTTCTCCGCTTCCTCGAACCTGCCCTGGGTCCGCAGGACAGCGCAGAGGTTCATGTAGGGTTCGAGACCGTTCGGGTCGAGGGAGATGGCCTTGCGGAAATACTCCTCCGCCAACTGGGCCTGCCCGTCGGACATCATGACGAGACCGATGTTGTTGTACGCCTTCGGGTAATTGGCGTCGTATTCCAGGATCCTCTTGAAATAGGAAAGGGCCTCCTTCTTGTTGCCCCGCGACGCCGCGATGACGCCCAGGTTGTTGAGAGATTCCACGTGGTTCGGTCGTCTGGCAAGAATATCATTGAATATCCTGGAGGCACTCCCGGTTTGACCGGAATTTATTGCCCTGAGAGCTTCGTTGTATTGAGCGTCTATCCTTTCGTCATCAGTCCTTCTCGCCCTCGTCCGCCGGATGGGTTCCTCCCCTTGGCCCTCCGTGTCTTTCTGGTAGGTGCCGGCGACCGCGCGCGGGCTCCGGGCCGTTCTCACATCCTGCCGGTCTGCGGGGGATGGCGGCGCCGGTTTCTTGCCGCCCACGGCCGGCTTCAGAGCGGATGGCGTCTTCACCGTGTCAGACCTGCTTGTCTCCTTTTTCTCGAAAGCCCTCTGCTGTTGCGACGGACCAGCCTCTTTCGTTTCCGTCACCATTTCAGGCTTCACTGCGGGTGCCGCTGTCCGGGCTGCCTGTGCTTTTACCTCCGGGCCGGGAACGCTCTGCACAGGACTTAACGCTTTTGCGACCTTGGGAGGTGAGGATACAGGGACCTTCGGCTGCTGCGGGGGCAGGGTTTTTCCTCTATGGAACGCCGGGATATACAGATAGGCAACTACCGCAACGGCGACGGCCAGAACAACAGCGATCAATGCGACGGATGGTTTTTTTTTAGCCCCCGGCTGGTTGTCGCCAACGGGGATGCCGGACGCATTCCCTTTTCTCTGCTCCTGTGCCTTTTTCAGGGCATCATGGATTATGCTCATCTATGTATACCCTCATTTGACGTAAATGATCTTCGGGGTCAGGAACACGACGAGTTCGGTGTTCCTCTTCTCTTCCGTATCCATCCTGAAAAGCTGGCCGAGGATCGGCACAGAACTCAGGCCCTTTATCCCTGTTCTGTCCTTGAATTTTCTCTCCTGGATCAGGCCGGCTATCACCACGGTCTCGCCGTCCCTTATCCGGACGATCGTATCGGCTTCCCGTGTCGTGATGACAGGCACCCTGCCTTCCGAGTCCGGATTGGGAGAACTGACATAACTTGAGATCGTCGAGTACACCGGGTGCACGCTCAGTATGATGTTGCCGTTCTCATCGATCTGCGGGATCACGTCGAGGACAATGCCCACGTTCATGAATTTTGGGGTGTAGGTGGCAATGGGAGTGGTGGTGCTTCCACTGTAGGCCAGAGATTCGTCGAAGTAGACCTCCTGAGTCGTCGCCTTGATAACAGCCCTCTGATTATTGAGCGTCGAGATCTTCGGACTCGACAGCACCTGCGTCTCGTACTCGGATTGAAGCGCCTCAACGTAGGAATTGGAGATGTCCAGTTCGCCTGAGGATTGGGAACCGACAAAGAAACGGAACATTGGTTGCGTGATGGTGAAATCGGCAGGTGTGGTGAAGTTCTGTGTAACGCTGATGTTCGCAAAGCTTCCCACCCTTGCGTTCACCAGGCTCCAGTTGATACCCTGCCGCGACCCGACGTTCAGTATTACCTCGACTATCTTCGCTTCGATAAGGATCTGCCTGTGCATCGGCTTTTCAAGACCATCGAGGAGCATGGAAACCCGTTTTAGATTTTTCGGGTAGTCAGCCACCATGATGGTAAACGCCTGCCTGTTTACCGCATACTTTCCGTCCGCGGACAGCATGGGTTTCAGGTTGTCTTCAAGGCTTTTCCACAGATCCGATTCGGTCTCGCTCTTTATTTCAAGGGTCTTCTCCTCACTGCTCGTGGTGCCGGAAGTGGTCGTCGTGCTGGACGAGCCTCCTTCTTTCCAGGTCACTTTACTTGTTGCGGTCTTTTTCAAGGAAAGATAATTGATGGTGAATATCTTGGTTTCCACTTTGGGCTTGGAGACGTAGACCGTCCTTTCCTCGATCTTGTACGCATAGTTGAGAGGTTCAAGAATATATTCGAGCGCCTTTGACAGGGTGACCCGCTTGAGATCGACCGTGGTGAGACCCTTCACGTCAGGTTCGACGACAACATTATAGTCTGTCTGCTTCGCAATGGCACGAAGGATGTCCTTCACGTCCGCTTCGCGGAGCGAAAAGGAATAGAGGTCTTCGGCCTGCTTTGAGGCAGCTTTTGGTTCCTTGTCGACCTGGAACGAAACCGGGCTCGGTATGTCGGGAGGTTTCGTTACGGTCTTTTGCGCCGCTTTCTCGGAATGTGCACAGGAAAGAAAAAAGCAGAGCAGGACTAAAGGGATCCATCTCATCTTCATTTGGCCCTCTCAGTGGCTTTTGGTTTTGTTGCGAGTGCCTCCTCGGTGGTGACAGCATCGGGATCTGCAAGTGTCAGGGTCCGCCTGACGGCACCACGGGCGAGCACCACCTTGTCCCTGCCTATCTCTACAACCTTTTCGTCTCCGATCATATCGCCCTTTCTGACCACATCACGATCTATCACCGCAACCCTGTCGCCGCCCCGTTCGAGGATCGCGGCAAGCCTCACCGCGGTGCCGTCTTCCCGGCCCCTTTTCCCCCTGACGACGGGAAGCATGAACGGGTCCGACGCCCAGCCTACCGCCAGCTTGTCAAACTGCGGCCTGGCCGCGGCTGTCCCGGACTGTCCCGGCGCCTGCGGCGCCTGGGGCTGCTGCTGAGCGGGCTGAGCTGCCGGCTGCGGCTTCGCGGGCTGCGTCTGGGCCTGGGTGGGCGGAGTGGGAGGAACGGGTCCTTTCGACTTCTTCTTGCCCGTGAAGAAATGGATGTACCCCGCGATAAGGAGCAAGACGATGCACAGGATGAGGACGGGTTTACTTACTTTCACGCGTTCTCTCCTTGAGGGCCTTGAACTCTATGACGAAGCGGCCGGAAAGGACAGGATATTCTCTCTCATCATAGGTGATCCTCGCCTGCTTGATGCTTCCATAGGCCGTCTGTCCCGACAGTTCCTCGAGAAACCTCCCCATGTCGAGAAACCTCCCCTTGATACCCATCTCAAAAACGGGGTGCACAACATTCTTGTTCACAACCTCCATCGTCCCGTACTGGCCACTCAGGCTCTCCAGGCTCATCCCTCTCGATTTCGCCGAGTTGACGACACCTGCCATGTATTCTCCCATCCGGCCGACAGCGGGGGCCCGGGTGAGAAACTCGTCATAGGACTTCTTCAGTGTTTCCTGGGTCTGCACCTGTTGGGTCATGGTCAGCATGCTCGTCTCCAGGGCCTTGCGCTCCTGCAAGACCGCGTTGAGCGAGTTCTGCCCTTTTTTTGCCTCCGCATTTATGGGTATATAGACCGCGAACACCCACAGAAGGATGATCGCGACGGCAGGTCCCACCAACCACAGGAGCGTCTTATAGCTCATGTTTCGCGCACCTCGCAGACAGGGCAAATTCCATTACCGGTCTTCCCCGTATCGTCTTGCTTTCCTTGCTCAGCACTTCAACCCGGCGAATAAAACCCGACCCGTTGAGAGACAACACAAGGTCAAAAAGCTTGAGTTCCAGGGCATCGGCCTCGGCAAAGATGTATCCTTTCAATATCAGCTGATATTCGTTCTCTGCAGAATTCTGCCCTGTATCCCGCTTCGCCTCGGCGGCCTTCGGCGGGGGTACGGAACCGGAGGTCTGCTGACCCTGCCCGGCGGCCGCAGGCTTATCGGCAGGAAACTGTTTTCCGAATTCAACCGACCTGAGGAAAACACCGTTGGGGGTCCTGGATGAAAGATACTTGAGGAGCGTCACGAAGGTGATGTCCTTCTTCTGGATCTCATTGCGTATGAAACCGATATCGCCGGGATCAATGAACGTCTTGACCGTCTTGAGCCCCAGGCTCTCCATGCCTCTCTTCATCTGCTCCAGCGTGCCTTTCTCGGCCTTGAGTCTCAGGTCGGCATTCTTTGAGGTACGCCACATGCCCAGGGATAGAAGGATGAGGATCACGGCGATCATCACCGTGCCCAGCATGGCGAAGCGCTTGAGGACCCTGCTGGTCTCGCGCCTCTTCGCCCCTTCCGGAAGAAGATTGGGCAAAACATCGAGGTTCATGCACAGCGCCTGGGCAGGGATGTACTTCTCCTCGATCGTGTGAAGTGACGCCAGACGGTCCACCTGCTCTACGAGGATCTCCTCGAGCTTCTCCATGAACTTCGGGATGTTCGCACCCCGTCCCGTCACATATACCTGGGTGACCGCCTTGTCGGGGTAATGCTGGTTATAAACGCTGAACGTACGCTGGACCTCACCCGCAAGGCGTTCGAAGGGTATCTTGAGTATCTCCGTCAGCTCCGCGTCGAATCCCCGCTCGCGCTTGTACTGTTCCGCCTCGTCGTAGGAATATCCGGGACCGCTCATCAGGGCGTCGGAAAAACTCTCCGAGGCAGTGAGTATCTCCCGGGCAAACATCAGGCGTCGGCCATTCGCGATGTAAAGCCCCGTCTGCCTTCCTCCGATATCGACAACGGCAACGGACCTCTCACCTATCTCGCCCAGCGCGTAGACATAAGCGAAGGCAATGTCGGTGACGAGGACAACATCTCGAAAACCGGCCTGCTGAAATGCGGATTGGATTCGCTGAACAAAACCCTTCGAGGTCCCGACAAAGAGGACCTCGTCCTTCATGACCCCCTTTTCCTCCATCCTCCCCAGCATCATGTGTTCGTACACCATGTCGTCGAGGGACATGGAAAGGACCTTTGCGGACGTCCAGTTGAGGGCGTCCCGCTGTTCCTTTTTCGGGAGAATGGGTATGGTAAAGGTCTTCTTGATGATATCAGGGGACGAGATACCCGCGGCCACTTCCAGATCCGTGCCTTCCTTCATCCGGATATCTTCGAGGATGAGCTTTAGATCTTCGAAATCCCCCTTGTAGGGATAATCACCCTGTGAGGTAACAACACTGTTGCCCGCCGAACCCTTGCAGCGTACGTACTTGACGCTGACGGTCCCTATATCCACACCAAGGATATCCAAACTCACCCCGTACTATTTGGCAGAAACGGTGCAACCAGACCCGTGCTGGAAATCATATAGAGATCGTAAACAGTAACAATATCATCCAGTTGTGTGCATATCCCAAGGTGACTAATCAATAGTTGACCATATCTGCCGATAATTCCCATAATTATAAGTACTTTTATATGGTTTTCACGAAAATATGTCAACAGTAAAGTTCCACCGCGCGAGGGCGTTCCGACAATGCCCGGGCACAAGTTCGTTTTCTGGTGACCTGATGCGGACACAAGATCGGGGGTGCCAGAATGAAGACCTGCCCCGCGCGCAAGGTTGACAATCCACATCTACAGGATATCACTGGGTGTTGATATTTCTGTTGCCAGGGGCAAAAAAGGATGCCGCCCTGTAAATTGTCTAATTTCATTGCCATTTTCCCGCCTTTTTGTAAGAATAGTCTCGGGACATGAATAGGTTTCGAGTTAATAGCGAAGGTTTCACGCTCGTCGAGTTAGTCATCACAATTCTCGTCGGCGCCATTATCTTGCCCGCAAGCTACCTCGCAATCAATTCGGTTTTCATGTATTTCTCGGCTCCCGATTATGTCGTGAAGGCCAAATTCTATGCTGAAAAAAAGCTGGCGGAGTTCACCAGGTATCCTTATTCCAACATTCCGGTGACGGATGAGACAGCGTATGAAACTATCGCCGGGAGCTACGATGATACAGTCAAGAAGTACTTCTACTGGAAGTGGAAAGTGAAGTATGTCGATCCCTATGACACCACAAACCCCTATTTTGCGGAGCTTCCGAACGAGACGACTCCTGTGCCCGACTACAAAATCATTACAGTCACGATCAAGGCCTTGGACGACAGCGAATATGCAGTGCCCCTTCTCGTGACGAACAGGCCGAAGCAATGATGGCAGAACGGACAAAGGGCTTTACTTCCATTGAGCTGATTATCGTGCTTTTGATGCTTGCCGTTCTCGGGGCGGTCATAGCTGTCAAGAACCCTTTTTCGATAAAGGAATACAGCATACTAGCCATGGACCAGGTTGAAGCGGATATCAGGACCCTAAAACTGAAGGCGAGGGAAACAAAGAAAGCTCAGAACATACTGTTTAATATCAATGACTCGACCTATCAACTGCGCGAGGGGACTGACATTGTCGAGGAAAAGAAACTTCCGAAGACCGTGATTGTCACATCAGCCAGTTTCGGGGGAAGCAACGTGCTTTTTTTCAATACCTTGGGAGAGCCAATAAGCGGAGGGACCATGACCCTCGGAGATTCGTCAGGCACCCAGGCCTATCTCCAAGTGGACTCAATAACCGGAAGGATATTGACATGGGCCTCATAAGAACATCGAACTGCGTTAAGGGTTTCACCCTCATTGAGATTGTCGTTGTTACCGTGATTCTCGCAATTCTCGGAGGGTTTACGTATTCCTTTATCAACAATGCCACCAAGACATACGTTACGGGCGCGCGTCAGAGCGTACTTTTCGAGAAAGCTTCAAACGTCATGGGGCGCCTGACCCAAGAACTGAAAGACTCAAACACCGTACTTAGCGGAACCACCTGGATATACTTCTACAAAACCAACACCTCAGGGCAACAGGATACAAATTATGATATCATGTACTTCCTTGCTGGAAACAATCTGTACCGTTACTCGGGGGGGAGAAACAGGCTTATGACTGACAACGTGTCAGACTTTTCGGTATCAGGGTCTGCCTTGAGCTGTAACGCAACCAATCCAGATTGCATAATCGCCATTAATCTGGAGCTTCAGGACTCTACTGTCACAATGGGAGAAGAGAGTCCAAAACCCCTTACGATTTTCATCAACACCTCGGTCGCACCCAAAAACTTTGCCTCCGGCGTGGGAGGAAGGTCCTATAATGGATATTACTATGACATCGTTGAGCAATAACAGGGGGTTCGCCCTTATTGTTCTGATAATAGCTATGACGATCATTGCGGTCTTGGCAACGAGCATGGTTTCCATTGTAGTCAATAAGAACAAGAGCATGGTCTATTCTCATGACGGTCTCCACGCTTCCGTCATTGCCGATTCTGGCGCCGAATTTGCCATCAGATACATATCGGAAGGGCTTAGCGACACAAGCAAGGCGTACTTCTACGATGACCTCCCCAACAGAGCGGGCTCAATCGACTGGAAATATTATAGTCCCGTTTATAAAACTGCCGGGGTTACGGTCCCAATAGGGAAGTTCAGGATAACAAGAACTTTCAGAACCAGTATAGGAAGCGACAACATTCTCGTCGAGTCCGACTATAACAGCGGCATGGCGACTAGAAAGGTCAGACTCAGCTCTTTCCGACGGTTCTTGAGCCCGATAACCTTTTATCCCGATTATGGTACGAGGCCGACAAGGCAGGGGGCTCAGATAGCCGTACGGGTCCTCGGAAACCATGACTCGAATCTTACCGTTTCTAAGATCGAAATCGTCGCTCCGACGTCATCTGTGGCCGATATTTACGTGAAGTATGTATCTTTATATTCAAATTCCATATTCGATTTCAGCTCTGCCGACGCACAGGCTGCTTATTCTTCGAGAAGCTGTACTACGACCCCGGCTCCGTGCTTGGATAGTTCAAAAGGATTGAAGCTGCTTAAAGGCAGCTATACGGAGCTGGAAGGCGTATCCCCTCATACTCTTTACGTCAACAACACGAACTCTTACTACCAGTTCGTTTTTGATTCTACACCTGTCATTGATCAATACATTATCAGATTGACATGCTCCTATGGCTCATCGACCTGGCAGCCTGAACTGAAGTTCACGCCCCAACTCGGGTCGTAAGGTGACGATCGCTGTCAGCGGGAATTCCCATAGACCCTTTTTTCATTTTGTGTTCCTTTTGTGTTCGTCACACATCGCAATCCCGCATGGAATAGAGAGGAAGACAGGTTCAAATCCTACGCTCTCTGTCAAATATCCCCCGAGGAGAACATTATATCTCAACGAGAAATCTACTAATCACAATCTCCAGTTCACGTGACGGCCTCTGATTCTGCGTCATATATGACGCAACAGAGAGCCTGCGGAGTTCAAGGTCTCATTCCCAGTTAATCAGACTGTCGCGCCGCATCCAGCATGTGGCGCACACGGATCAGGTCATCCTTCTGCATACTGAACCTCGGCCTTCTCGATCACTTCCTGCCTGAAATACCGGCTTAGATCCGCTGGCGTTCTCAAATCGACCTTTCGTTCCAAGATCTCCGAGAGCTCATTCTCCATGTGGGCCATCTTGAGAAATCCGATCCTGGCACCTGCCTCGAATTCCACCAGCACATCGATATCGCTTTCAGGCCGGAAGTCATCCCGAAGAACCGAGCCGAAGAAAGAGAGCTTCCTGATCCTGTATTTTCTACAGAATTGCCCCAGTTGATCTCTGGAAACGGTTATCCTATTTTTCAGTACCATCGCCCTTCTCAGTTTCTATTGTAAACAATCGGTAGCTCAATGCCAACAGGGAAATGAAAGGGGCGGGTAGATAGGTGATGGGTAAAGAAACCGTTGCGGCCGTTACAACCGTTTGCACGGTTCGCGAAGCGAAGTCCCTCGTGTCGTGAATGACTTTCCCCTGAAACGTTTCACAAACCCTGAAACGCTTCACTCCGTTCCTCTCCCCTCCCTGCCCCTCCAACCACCTTAAAATCAAAAAGAATTCTTGACAAGAACGACAGATCTCAAGTAAATTTGAACATTCTATTAC
>LVAA01000118.1 GCA_001603955.1 Syntrophobacterales bacterium Delta_02
AAAGCACGCAAGATCTTGATGAAGTAAATTATAAGGCCGTGCGAAAGTTCCCGCAAGAGGTTGAATAACAAGAATGGCCAATGACCAAATTCCAGTGACCGGGAAAGAAGATAATGACCAATTAACCAAATTCCAATAACCAGATAAACAGATAATAACCAATAACCAAAATGATACGGACGGTCCGTTTTGCCCTTTCCTCTGGTCAATTGGGTGTTGGTGAATTGGCCATTATCCTTTTCATTGGTTATTGGAATTTGGTCATTGGCCATTGTCTTTTGAATTGGTGTTTGTTTTCTGCTACAATGATGGGGTTTTGAAGGGCAGCGGTCCTGCAGGCAAAAATGGACACTATATTCGTAAAAGGTGCGAGAGAGCATAACCTCAAGGGCATCGACGTAACCATTCCCCGTAACAAGATGGTCATTATCACAGGACCGAGCGGTTCCGGCAAGTCGACGCTTGCCTTCGACACGATCTATGCCGAAGGTCAGCGCAGGTACGTGGAATCCCTTTCCTCTTACGCCCGCCAGTTCCTCGAATTGATGGAAAAACCCGATGTGGATTATATCGAGGGATTGTCGCCGGCGATCAGTATCGAGCAGAAGAGCATAAGCAAGAACCCGCGAAGTACGGTAGGCACCGTCACGGAGATATATGATTATCTTCGGCTCCTCTTTGCCCGCGTCGGCCATGTTTTTTGTTACGGGTGCGGCAAGGAGATCAAGAGCCAGCACGCCCCGCAGATCGTCGATGCCATCCTCGCCCTCGGCAGGGGAGAGAGTCTCACCATCCTCGCCCCCATCGTCCGGGGCCGAAAGGGCGAGTACCGCAAGGAGCTCGACGAACTCAGGGAGCACGGCTTCACGAAGGTCAGGATCGACGGCACGATCATGGACCTTGCCGAGGATATCGAGCTCGACAAGAACAAGAAGCATGAGATAGAGGTGCTGGTCGACCGGATCACCATCCGCGAGGGCGTGGAACGCAGGCTCTTCGAGGCGGTCGAGCTGGCCCTTTCGCGGGCGGGCGGCCTCGTGAAGGTCGAGACCGGCAGTCAGGTGCGCGTCTTCAGCGAAAAGTTTGCCTGTCCCGACTGCGGCATCAGTTACCCCGAGATCGCCCCGCGGATGTTCTCCTTCAACAATCCCTACGGGGCCTGCCCGGCGTGCACGGGGCTGGGAGTGAAGGAGTATTTCGATCCCGCCCTTATAGTTCCCAATCAGGACCTTTCGCTCCGTGACGGAGCGGTCGTACCCTGGGCGGAGAAGAATCCCGTGCATTTCCTGCCCTTTCTCGAGGCCCTCGTCAAGCATTACAGGATCGATATCAGAAAACCTTTCAGGGACCTTCCGAAGCACGTTAAGGATGCCATCCTTTACGGGTCGAAGGGCGAAGAGATAGAATTCTTCCACGACCACGGCGGGCGCAGGAGCTTCAGCCACAGGCCCTTCGCAGGGGTCATCGGGGAACTGGAGAGAGATTATGAGGCGGCCGATTTCTACGAAAGGGAGAAGCTGGAGCGGTTCATCAATCTTATCCCCTGCCCGGAATGCAACGGGGCCCGGCTCAGGAAGGAGATGCTCTGGGTCAGGGTGGGAGGCCTCAACATCTTCGAAGTATCCCGGATGACCATCGAGGAATGCGCAGCCTTTTTCAACGGGATAGAACTTCCCGATAAGGAACAGGAGATCGCGCGGACGATACTCAAGGAGATCACGTCGCGGCTGAAGTTCCTTCTCGACGTCGGTCTTGACTATATCAGCCTCAGCCGCAATTCCGCGACCCTGTCCTCCGGCGAATCGCAGAGGATCCGTCTTGCCACGCAGATAGGCTCTGGTCTCACCGGGGTGCTTTACGTTCTCGATGAACCCAGCATAGGGCTCCATCAGAGGGACAACGACAGGCTTCTGCAAACGCTGCGGCAGCTTCGCGATCTGGACAATACCGTTATTGTTGTAGAACACGACTATGACGCTATCGTCTCCTCCGACTATGTCGTCGACCTTGGTCCCGGGGCGGGGGAGAAGGGCGGTTACCTCGTCTTCCAGGGGACACCCGGGGAGTTGAAGGCGCATCCCGAGTCGGTAACGGGCCTGTATGTGTCGGGGCGCCGTTCCATCGAGAGGCCGGCCGGCAGGAGGCAGCCGCGCGGATTTCTGACGGTCAAGGGGGCACGGGCGAACAACCTGAAGAACATCGACGCAGCCATTCCCCTCGGGGTCTTCACCGCCGTCACCGGTGTCTCCGGTTCCGGGAAGAGCACCCTCATTGTCGATACACTCTATCCCTCGTTGAAACAGAAGCTTTACAGGTCGAAGGAGCGGGTGGGCGAATCCGACGGCATAGTGGGGTTCGAGGCCGTCGACCGCGTCATCGATATCGACCAGTCGCCCATCGGAAGGACCCCGAGATCCAATCCCGCCACTTACACCGGTGTGTTTACCCATGTCCGGGAACTCTTCACGCGCCTTCCCGAGTCGCGGATGAGGGGGTACAAGGAGGGGAGGTTCAGCTTCAATGTCAAGGGCGGCAGGTGCGAGACCTGCGCCGGAGAGGGTTTTGTCAAGATAGAGATGCAATTTCTCCCTGATGTTTACATAGTCTGCGAGGCATGCAAGGGGAAGCGGTACAACCGGGACACCCTTGAGATCCTTTACCGCGGTAAGAGCATTGCCGATGTGCTCGAAATGACGGTCACCCAGGCAATGGAGTTCTTCGATGCCCATCCCCACATCAAGAGCAAGCTCCGGGTCCTCTACGATGTCGGTCTCGGGTATATCCGCCTGGGGCAGGCGGCGACCACCCTCTCCGGCGGAGAGGCCCAGAGAATAAAGCTTTCCCGCGAACTCTCCAAGCGGGACACGGGAAAGACCTTCTACATCCTCGACGAGCCGACGACGGGCCTGCACTTCGTGGACATCGAGAAGCTCCTCCATGTACTCAACGAACTCGTCGAGAGGGGCAACACCGTTGTCGTTATCGAGCACAACCTCGACGTCATAAAAAGTGCCGACTACGTGATCGATCTCGGTCCCGAGGGTGGCGGCCGGGGAGGGACGATCATGGCCCGGGGCACCCCCGAGGATGTCATGTCCGTGGAGAAAAGCTACACCGGGGTGTTCCTCAAGCGGTATCTCGAAGCCGACACGAAGCTGGCCGGGGAGCCCGCGGGGGCCGGAAGCGCTCCAGGGCTTCGGCGTTCGAAGGCCTCGAGGTAAGGACCGGACAGCAGGCCTGTTGTCATCCCGGCGCAGGTCCCTTAGATTTCACAGGAAAGATGCGATAAAGGAGATATGACCGGGCTACTGCCAGCATTGCGGCTCTTTGCGGTCGTCGCGCTTTGCCTTCTGCCGGCGCTGTTGCCGTCCCTTTGCGAAGAACTTGAGGCCAAGGGGATATGGTCCGCCATTGCCAGGACCAGGCAGGGTGATGTCTGGTACATGGATCAGACGCTCGCGTACTCGACCCATGACAGGGTCACCGTTTCCCGGGCCGTCCTGAAATTCGTCCCCGGTGAGGGGAGTACGCTTAACGAAAATATCAGGGAATGCCTCGATCAGAACGGGATCGTTCCCAATGGTTTTTCCTATTTCATAGCTTTTGTTTCCGTAGACTGCAAAGAGGAGTTGCTTCATTTTTCAAGGATAACGTTCTTCGATTCCGAGGACAATGCGCTCTCGTGGCATGAATATGATGGAACATATCACATCATGCCCACGGAGGGTATGTCCACTGACATCATTTTCGGCTACCTCTGTCTAAGGCGACCAGGTTTTCTTGACACCCTCAAGAAAAAGAAGCCTTTTCTTTATCTTTTCCCCTAGGCCGAATCCCCCCAGAGAACCGTCGTGGCGGATGACCCTGTGGCAGGGGATGATGATGGGGATGGGGTTCCTCTTGACCGCCTGGCCGACGGCCCTTCCCGCCCGGGGGCGTCCGGCGCATCTCGCGATGTCAACATAGCTTCTCGTTTCGCCGTAAGGGATCTTGCGAAGTTCTTCCAGTACCCTTTGCGTGAATTCCGGCAGGTCCGATACGTCGATCTCCAGGTCATGGAAGTCAACCGGCTGTCCTTTCAGATACCGGTGAAGCAGGGTCCGTACCGTCTTGAATGGTTGATCCGACTCGACACTGCCGGGAAAGCGTTTCAGTACGGCCCGGTGCTCCTGGTACATGTCGTTCTCCGAGAGATCGAGACGTATTATCCGGCCCTCTCTTTTTACAACGGAAATGGTGCCGAACCAGGATTCAAAAATGGCAAACTCAATGCGGTCCAAGGGCAGCCTCGCGGTGTGCAGCCGGCGCTGTGAGGGAGCAACAAGCCCGCTTTCCTCACCCGCCGGACGTCTGCGGGAAAGCGGCGTTCGCGTAATAGTATTCCATCTTCTCCTTGTGCTTCAATTCCTCCCGGGCCATTTGCAGCAGCATGTCCTTCGTTGGTCCCGCCGGATGAATGGAGGCAAGCCCCAGGTAGAACTCGTTCGCGCTCTTCTCGCGGTGGGCCGCTATGAGGAAAACGTCCTTGCTCTCCATGCCGGCCTTGGGTTCGGGGGCTTCAAGATGTTCCGCTATCTTGTAATCGACGACGGTCGTCATTTCCAGGCCCGTGTCCCCGTAACCCTTATCACGGTAGTTCACGAGGAACTCCTTGTGTTTCTTTTCCTCCCCGGCGACGACCTGCAGCGCATCTTTGGCGGCCCTGTCGTCGACCATGTTCACGAGTTCCATGTAAAAATCGTAAGCTTCCTCTTCTTTTGATATCGCGAGATCGATGATGGCCGAGAGATCTCTTGTTCCCATAACCCCCTCCTTTTCCGTTATGCCTATAGCATGGCACATTCACCCCGGGCGCGCAAGGTCTTGAGATAACACGCGAGTAATCGAAGGCGAAAGAAGAAAGCCCCCGAGGGGTGGATTTCGGGGGCTGTGAGGGTTTTCATTGCAGTTGTGGCCGGTACGTTCTCCGTCTATCCTATATCTTCTCCACTGTGACGGCACAGGCCTTGTACTCGGCGGTGAAGGTTGCCGGGTCGTACACCGCGTTTGTGAGCCAGTTCGCGCACGCTTCCCGGAAATGGAAGGACATCCAGACCATGCCGGGTGGCACCTCGTCGGTGACCCTGGCACGGACTTCCACTTCCCCGCGCCTCGACCGGACCTTTACGCGTTCGTCCGGTTGGATGCCGAGCTTCTGCGCGTCGGCAGTGGAGATATCGGCGGTTTCCTCGGGCATGAGAAAATCGAGTCCCGAGCGGCCCGTCTGGGTCCTTGTGTGGTATTGGTAGAGCCTCCGGCCCGTGCTGAGGACGAAGGGGTATTCCTTGTCGGGGACTTCCGCCGGCGCCTTCCAGTCGACGGGGTTGAATATCCCCTTGCCATGAGTGAACACGCCGTCGCGGTGGAGGAAGGCCGTTCCCGGGTGGTCCGTATTGGGGCAGGGCCACTGGAGCCCGTCGTTCTCGATGCGGCCGTACTTGATGCCCCCGAGCGCCGGGGCCAGGACGGATACCTCGTCGTCCCATATCTCGGGTCCGCTGTTCGATGTCCACTCCTGCCCCATTCTCCTGGCGATCTCCTTGAAGATCCACCAGTTCGGTTTCGCGTCTCCAGGAGGGTTCTTGACCTTGCGGACGCGGTTCACCCTTCTTTCGCTGTTCGTGAAGGTCCCGTTGTCCTCAGACCATGACGCGGCGGGGAGTATGACATGGGCGAAGCGGGTGGTCTCCGTGGGGAAGATATCCTGGCAGACCAGGAATTCGGCGGAGGAGAGTTCGTGCTCGACCTTGTGGATATCGGGTTCCGAGTTGGCAAGGTTCTCGCCGAAGACATAGAATGCCCTGACTTTCTTGTCTACGAGGCCCTCCATCATCTGGGGCATCATCATGCCATTGTTCTCGGGAAGTTTCTTCACGTTCCAGGCCTTCTCGAACTTTTCCCGTGCCGCCGGGTCGATGACCTTCTGGTAGCCGGGGAAGACGTTGGGCAGGGCCCCCATATCGCAGGCGCCCTGGACGTTGTTCTGGCCGCGCAGCGGGTTCACGCCCGCGGACGGCATTCCCATGTTGCCGAGGAGAAGCTGGAGATTGGCGGTGCTCATCACGTTGTCCTTGCCCGTGGTGTGTTCCGTGATCCCGAGCGTGTAGCAGAGCATGGCGGGTTTTATGGCGGCGAGCATATGGGCGACCTTGCGGATCGTCTCGACATCCACGCCGGAGATTTCCGCGGCCCGCTCGGGAGGGTATTCCATTATCTTTACCTTGAAGGCCTCGAAGTTGTCGCACCTGTTCTCGACAAAATCCTTATCGTACAGGCCCTCGTTGATGATGACGTTCATGAGGCCGTTGAGGAACGCGATATCGCTGCCTACCTTGATCTGGCAGTAGACGTCGGCCAGTTTCGCGAGAGGTTGTTTCCGCGGATCGACGACGATGAGCTTGGCCCCCTTGTGCAGGGCGTTCTTCAGGAACGTGGCAGCCACGGGATGGGCCTCGGTCATGTTCGTGCCGATGCAGAGGAACATCTTTGCGTCGGCGAATTCACCAAAGGAATTTGTCATTGCTCCGGAACCAAATGATTGCGCCAGACCGGCGACGGTTGGCGCGTGTCAGGTTCGGGCGCAGTGATCGATGTTATTGGTGCCGATCACCGCGCGGAAGAGTTTTTGCATCTGGTAGGAATCCTCATTTATACTTCGGGCGCAGCTGACGCCCGCTATGGCGTCGGGGCCGCTCTCCGCTATTATCTGTTTGAACTTGCCGGCCACGAGGTCCAGGGCTTCATCCCAGGACGCCTCGCGAAAGGACCCGTTCTCCCGTATCAGGGGTGTTGTCAGCCGGTCTTCGGAATAGATGAAATCATAGCCGAAGCGCCCCTTCACGCAGAGTCTTCCCTTGTTCGGCGCCGCGTCTTCCACCGCGGTCACCCTGACTATCCGTTCCCCTTTGACGTGGAGCTCCAGCTGGCATCCGACTCCGCAGTAGGGGCATGTGGTGCGGACCTTGCTCATTTCCCAGGCGCGCCCCAGGCCTTTCGCTTTCCGCTCCGTCAGGGCTCCTACCGGGCAGGCCTGCACGCACTGACCGCAGAAGACACAGGTGCTCTCCTGAAGCGGAGTGTCGTAGGCGGTTGCCACTTTTGTGTCGAAACCTCGCTGAATGGTCTTGATCGCGTCGATGCCCTGGATCTCGCTGCAGACCCGGACACATTTAAGGCACAGGATACACTTGTTGTAGTCCCTTACGATAAAGGGGTTGGAATAATCGACGGGATAGTTGTACTTCTCTCCTTGCATTTCGGATCCCGTTACCCCCAGTTCGTAAGCGAGGTTCTGAAGCGTGCAGTCTCCCGTTTTCTCGCATGTCATGCAGTCCAGCGGGTGGCATGATACCAGGAGCTCAACAACGAAACGCCGGGCAGCCAGGACACGTTCCGTGTTCGTTCTGACCACCATGCCATCGGTTGCCGGTGCCGAGCAGGATGCCACAAGGTTGCGCATGCCTTCGACTTCCACCACGCAGATGCGGCAGGCACCTGTCGGGGTCAGGCCCGCCAGGTAGCAAAGAGTGGGGATGTAGATCCCGTTAGCCCTCGCTACCTCGAGAACCGTTTGCCCCTCGGTTGCTTCACAAACCTTTCCATCGATCGTGATTTTCATCAAAACCCCTCCTCATAACCCCTCTATTCGTGCTATTGGAGCACAAAATGGTACAAAAACACCGTTTTTTGTTGTTGATGATATTATTAAAACACAGGCAGAGCGTATAAAACCAGTATAATCCACAAGAAATACTGAAAAAAAGGTGAATCTCACAGAGTAACGCGGTCTGAAGATCGTCAGAGGCGAATTGACAAGGCCCCGGGGCTTCTCTAGAATAAAGGGCAGGAATTGGAGTTGCCCTCAGACGATGACCCACCTGGCTGATCGGCAGGAAAGGCAGGAATCATGGAAGGATTCATAAAGTTCTTCGGTACCGGCGGCGCACGGTTCGTGGCCCTCAAACAGCTTCGGGCCACGGGTGGCCTGTGGCTCAATTATCGGAAGACAAACCTCTACATCGACCCCGGTCCGGGTGCCATTGTCCGCATCCGTTCGGCGAAGGAGGATTACGACCCCTCCCGCCTCGACGGGATCGTCATCACACACAGGCACATGGACCATGCCAACGACATCAATATCCTCATTGAAGCCATGGCCGACGGCGGTTTCAGGAAGAGGGGGACCCTTTTTTGTCCGGCAGACGCCCTGTCCGGAGACCCGGTGGTCTTCAATTTTGCCAGCAGCTATCTCGAAAATGTAGTTGTCCTTCAGGAAGGCGGGGAGTACACCCTGGGCGACATGACCTTTCGAACTCCTGTCAGGCACAGGCATCCCGTTGAGACCTACGGTCTCTTTTTCCATCTCAACACGACGATCGGGCTCATCTCCGATACGAGGTTCTTCCCGGAACTGGCGGACCATTACCGGGCCGATCATCTCATCATCAATGTGCTGCGCCAGAAGCCCATTGAGAACCACGAGATCGTCGAGCACCTGGCCCTTAACGACGCAAGGGCCATCATCGAAAAGGTGCGTCCCGAAACCGCCATCCTTACCCATTTCGGCATGCATATCATCAACCAGGGCCCAGCGCGCCTGGCGAGGGCAATGGCAAAGGAAACGGGAGTGAACGTCATAGCGGGACGGGACGGGATGAAGTGGGAATTCTAAAACCGGCTTGAACCGCTTGACAGCCTGTTGATAAAGCTGTTTCTGAGTCAAGTTGGTGTTTTCTCGTCATTCCGGCGAAGGCCGGAATCCAGAGGTTTTTCTAACCCACGGTTTTTCCTGGATATTGCTTGCGCGAGTGAAGATACCGGCCTTCGCCGGAATGACGTAGAAGGAGACTTTATCAACAGGTTGTTGAACGTAAAAGATCAAATCTCCCAGGGAGAGGTGTTCAGGAGTCTCTTCGGCGCTCAAGCGGCTTAAACGGTTCAAGCTGTTCAAGCGGTCTTTGAGAGGGGTACGAGCATCCTGAAGGTGCTGCCTTTTCCGGGTTCTGTTTCCACGTCGATAGAACCGCCGTTGGTCTCGAGGAGTCTTCTGCTCAGGGAAAGCCCAAGTCCCGTGCCTTCCCCTTTGGGTTTCGTCGTGAAGAAGGGTTCAAATATCTTTTCCAATAGCTCCTTGCTGATGCCGTCACCTTCATCGGCGACGGTTATGAAGCCCAGACCGCTGTCGGTTCCCGACGATATCCTGATCACGCCCCCTCCTGGCATGGCCTGCGCCGCGTTGTTGATGAGATTGACGAGTGCCTGCTGGATGTGGATCCTGTCGACACGGGCGATCACAGGCTCCGCGCTTCGCCGGAGTTCCACGGTCACGTTCTTGAAACGTGTCAGGTGGTGCTCCATGAAGAGGACAGTGTCGTCGACGATGTCATGGAGATCGCATTCCTCCCTTCTCGGTTCGTCCATCCGGGAGAAGTCGAGGAGCTTTACCAGTACGTTCGCCATCCGTCCCGCTTCCTGGTCTATCAGACCGGCATAACGCCTGATAGGGGCGATATCCTCTGTCTTGAGGATCCTTTTGGCAAAACCCTGGACAGAAATGAGGGGATTCTTGATCTCGTGGGCAATGGAGCCGGCAAGCTCACCGAGAGAGGAAAGCTTGTTCGCCCTCACCAGTTCTCCCTCAAAGCCCTTTATCCGCTCTTCCCGGATGCGGAGCGCCTTGAGCTTCTCGTTGAGGACGGCATAGACTTCATTGAGTTCCCTTATGTTCGTCTCAAGGAGGATGTTGCGCGCCCTGGAAAGACTTCTTTCCTCCTCCAGGGCGATCTCGAGTTCCCTCACCCGGTCGGGGGCCCCGGCCCGCGCCTTTTTTCCCTGTCGTGCCATCAGTAAAGGAAGACCTCGAACTCGCAATAATTGTAACCGGACGACCAGCTCTTGGTTTGCGTCGACCTCGCCTTCTTTCCGTGAACGTTCTCGAGGAGCCCCGCGATGATCCCGCTTTCCATGTCGCAGAACATCTCTCCCGTGTTGACAAACCCGGCGCAGGTTATACATTCGAAGAGCTTAACGGTGATGTGATCTTCGTCGACGATCACCGCCTCGGGGATCCCGATCTTAAGCTTTCGTATCGTCCCGGAGAATTCCTCCATGGTCTGTGCTCGAAGCATGTTCCCGACCTTCTTTCCCATCATGTAGAGGGTCGCTCCCGACGTCTCGCCGAGGATGCTGCGCATGCCTACGATCCGCAGGATGCGGAACAGGAGAAGCGGCACTTCCTCCCCCAGTTCCGGGCGTACTATATTCTTGATGTCGTCGACAAGATAGTCTTTCATCTGGTGTCCTCCACCGCTCCTGTGCTCCCCCCTCATTGGCCGTCGTTCAGGTTTCGCCGTCCCGTTATGGCATCTTGTCGTTCCGGCCGGAAGGCAGACCTTTTTTAATGACCCCCGTCATGGCCTCATGTATGAGACCATTTGAGGCGATGACCCCGCCCCCATAAATGCCGAATGCCCCGCCCGAAATGCTGGATAGAGAACCCCCGGCCTCTTCGACGATGAGCGCGCCCGCGGCGAGGTCCCATGGGTTGAGGTATATCTCCCAGAAGCCGTCGAAGCGTCCGCATGCCACGTAAGCAAGGTTCAGGGCCGCCGAGCCGTCCCTTCGCACGGCCTGTGCCTCGTAGAGGAAGTCCACGAAGTGATCGATGTTGTTATCGGGGTTGGTGGCGATGTCGTAGGGGAACCCCGTGCTGAGCAGGGATGCCTTGAGGTTCTGCACCGACGAGACCTTTATCCCGTTGCCGTTGAGGTAGGCCCCCGCCCCCCGGACCGCGACGAAAAGTTCATCCATGATGGGGCTGTAAACGACGCCGATGACCACGGTACCCTTCACCTCGTACGCGATGGAGGTACAGAAAAAGGGGTACCCGTGGGCGTAATTGGTCGTTCCGTCGATGGGATCCACGATCCACCGGTTCCTGTCCCCTTCAAAAAGGTTCGGTTTTTCCTCGGCGATTATATCGTCTTCAGGAAAACGGTCCTTTATCACCGATATGATCATCTCCTGGCAGGCTATGTCAACATCGGTGAGGAGATCTATCTCGCCCTTGTGATGGATGGCGAAGTCTCCCTTGAGGGAATCCTTCTGTATCCTTCCCGACGCGAGTGCCATCTCAACAGCCGTCTGCAGGGGGTCTTTCATAATAGGTAATTCTAATCGATAATTTCTTTCATTTGCAAGGAAACAGTAAATTGACATTGCCCCGCTTGTAGTCTATTATTTCGGGAATGGCAGAGCTCAGGCGAGATCCTCTTACGGGGGACTGGGTCGTTGTGGGATATGGCGGTTCGAAGTCAAGCGGAGCGGGTCTCTGTCCCTTTTGTCCGGGCCACGAGTCGTTGACCCCGCCCACCATCCGGGAATACACTGACGACTGCGGCGACTGGCTGGTCAGGTGCTTTTCCGCTTCCAATCCTATCTTCGTGATAGAGGTTGAGGAGGACAGGCGTGGTGAAGGCCTGTATGACAAGATGGGGAACGTCGGAGCTCACGAGATAATCGTGGAGAACAGGTCCCATTCGCGGGCGGTGTCCATGTACAGTAAACAGGAGCTCCAGCTGGTCCTGGATATGTACCGGGACCGTATACTCGATCTCAAGGGAGACACCAGGTTCAAGCATGTGCAGGTGTTCAAGAATCATGGCGAGCTTGCGGGGTCTTATCTCCTCCATCCCCACTCCCATGTGCTTGCCACACCGATCATCCCGGCCCGTGTTTCCCGGGAGATCATCACGACACGCAGTCATTTCATGCAGAAGGAGAGGTGTCTTCTCTGCGATATCATCAGCCAGGAGATACGTCAGGGCAAAAGGCTTGTGAGCATGAACAGGAGTTTTGTCGCCGTTTGCCCCTTTGCATCGCGTTTTCCTTACGAAACGTGGATCGTACCGAGATTCCACGGGGCCAATTATGAGGATGTTGTCGACCAGGCTGTGAAGGATGACCTGACGGACATGCTGCTTGACATAATGAAGCGCATCGAACAGTTCGCCAATGCCTATACCATGGAGATACATACGTCGCCCAACACCACGTTCGCCGAACCATACGGAGATGACCTTCCTCTCAGGGAATACTATCACTGGCACATTGAGATCCTGCCGAGGGATTTCCGGTCGTCGAAGTACAAAAGGGAAAATGAGTTCTCCGTGTTGTCCATAACGCCCGAAGAGGCCGCCGAATCCATGAAGGCCCAGCGAATGTAGGGTACATTCCCATCGGGTAACCGGGAAAGGCCCCTCTTGGTCCATGCATATCGCATGCCTCGTTTGCGGAGACTGGGAC
>LVAA01000285.1 GCA_001603955.1 Syntrophobacterales bacterium Delta_02
AATACCAAGCAATTACAGTATAGAAGCATACATTGATGGCTATCTTACCGAAAACCGCACTTGGTGCATGGGCATGGGGAAATGACGTAACCTTCGGAAACAGTCTGACGGCGGAAAGACTGAAGCCGATTATTGATACGGCAAGCGGTAATAGAACGCGGACAAATGGCAGACAGATTAACCGGCCGGATGAAGCGGAGATCCGCCGACGGCTGAACGAGGTGCTGAAATTATGAAGTACACAAAACTTGGCAATTCGGGCCTGAATGTATCCCGGATCTGCATGGGCTGCATGGGATTCGGTGATCCCGGGCGCGGCCAGCACAGCTGGACCATCGATGAGGAACATACCAGAGAGATCATAAAGCGCGGGCTGGAGCTCGGCGTCAACTTCTACGATACAGCCATAGCCTACCAGAGCGGCACCAGTGAGCAATATGTCGGCCGTGCACTCCGTGATTTTGCCAAGCGTGAAGATGCTATCGTCGCCACAAAGTTTCTTCCGAGATCGCAGGAGGAGATCGAAAAGGGCATCAGCGGCCAGCAGCATATTGAGAACATGATAAATAAGAGCCTTCAGAATCTCGGTATGGATTACGTGGATCTCTATATTTATCACATGTGGGACTGGCAGACGCCTATCTACGATATCATGGACGGTCTGAGTCGCGCAGTAAAAGCTGGTAAGGCAAGATACATCGGCATTTCCAACTGCTTTGCCTGGCAGATTGCGAAGGCAAATGCCCTGGCAGAGAAGGAAGGTTTTGCGAAGTTCGTTTCCATTCAGGGACACTACAACCTGATCTTCCGCGAGGAAGAGCGTGAAATGGTGCCGTACTGCAATGAGGAAAACATCGCACTGACGCCGTACAGTGCTCTGGCATCCGGTAGACTTTCAAGACTTCCCGGCGAAGGCGGAACAAAGAGAGCTGAGGAAGACGCCTACGCGAAGTTCAAATACGATGCATCAGCGGCTCAGGACAACCTGGTTATCACCCGTGTTGCAGAACTGGCTGAAAAGCATGGTGTAACCATGACAGAAATATCGCTCGGCTGGCTGCTGACGAAGGTGACGGCTCCTGTTGTCGGAGCGACCAAGCTGCATCATATCGAAGGTGCGGCAAAGGCTGTGGAGCTGGTGCTTCCGGAAGATGAGATCAAATATCTGGAAGAACCTTATGTACCGCATCCGCTGGCCGGCGTCATGGTACAGAACAAACCGGCAGCAGCAAAAGAAAAGCATGTCTGGTCTACGGGGGACCAGAAGATCGGGTAATAAATGGAGGAAGAGACAAATGGCTGAAAGGATTATACAGACCGCAGGAAGAAACCAGCTGGGAGAATTCGCCCCAATGTTCGCACATCTTAATGATGACGTTCTCTTTGGAGAAGTGTGGAATGAAGAAGCGATCGATGTGAAGACGAAATGCATCATCACCGTCGTGTCTCTGATGGCTTCCGGCATCACAGACTCTTCTCTGTCTTATCATCTGCAGAATGCCAAAGCCCATGGCGTAACGAAGGAAGAGATCGCCGCCATCATCACCCACGCAACCATGTATGTGGGCTGGCCGAAGGGTTGGGCGGTCTTCCGTCTCGCAAAGGAAGTATGGAACGAGGG
>LVAA01000119.1 GCA_001603955.1 Syntrophobacterales bacterium Delta_02
ACCAGACGAGATACGCCTGCTCGCTCCTGCAACTGAGCAGGATCATCCGTGAAACACTCTAAGACCGGAAGAGCCTTGTCGATATTCTCACCGTCACGCCCGAACATATGGCTGCCGTGAGAAATGAGGCGCTGCAGGGGACCCTATTTTAACCGGACAGTACTGTCCTGAAACCTGAAACCGTCGTTGTCTTCCCTTATCACAAATGCCTGGGACGGGAATCGAACCCGTACACTCGCAAGGAGCGAGGGATTTTAAGTCCCTTGCGTCTGCCTGTTCCGCCACCCAGGCACTAAGTAAGTCCTTTTATAATAGTAAACAGGAGGGATTGTCAACAGGAACAAGGACGGAACCGCAGAGGCGGCTTGAACCGCTTGAACTCTTTGACAGGCCGTTGACAAACTCATTTCTGAAAGTGGTTCGTGCTCTGTCGTCATTCCGGCCTTCGCCGGAATGACGACAGATGAGCGGAATGACGACAGAGCAGAAACGGGATCTGGAACCGACTTTGATAAGGGCCTGCGGGCCGGAGTCCCGTCTTTTGCTTAAAACTTAACACTTAAAACCAGTAGTGTCCGGTAAAACTTATTAAAAGTATGGCCTGTTCTTTATGCTTGTAGGATAATGAAGTTACCCAAACCCAAAACCTGCAAGGGGGAACAGACCATGAACAGAGTATACACCATCTTCGCGGAGCTGTTAAAGCTTTGTCCGAGATATGAGTTTGAGAAGGCCACGGAACGCTACGGGGGCAACCGGTACGTGAAGACCTTCACCACGTGGCAGCAGTACATCGCCGTCCTCTATTCCCAGATCACCCTCAAAGACAGCCTGAGGGACATCGAGACCGGCCTTGGCACACAGTCAGGCCGCTGGCATCATCTGGGTCTGAAGGGGGTGCACAGGAGCACGCTCTCCGATGCCAACACGAAGAGGGATTACCGGATCTTCGAGGACATGTTCTATCATCTCCTCGCGCGGTGCAGGGACCTGACGCCGCGGCACAGGTTCCGGTTCAGCAATCCCCTTTACAGCATCGATGCGACCACCATCGACCTGTGCCTCTCGGTGTTCCCCTGGGCGAGGTTCAAGAGGGCAAAGGGAGCCATCAAGATGCACTGCCTCTATGACCACTCCGGGTCCCTGCCTTCCTTCCTGACCGTCACCGACGGGAAGAGGCACGATGTCACGGAGGTAAAGAACGTCGATCTTCCCCTCTCCCCGGACAGCATCGTGTCCGTCGACAAGGCCTATATCGATTACGCATGGCTGCATTCACTGGACGCAGGGAGGATATGGTTCGTCACCCGGGCAAAATCCAACATCGATTATGCCGTTACCGGACAGCATCCGGTGGGTGGCAGGGGCATCATAAGCGACGAGAGGATATCCCTTACGGGGCAGCGCACCCGGGACAAATACCCCCGGGATCTCAGGCTTATCAGGTTCTACGATGAAAAGCGGAAAAAGACGCTTGTGTTCCTGACCAACAACTTCAGGCTTGCGGCCACGACCATCGCCCGGATATACAAGTCCCGGTGGCAGATAGAACTGTTCTTCAAATGGATCAAGCAGAACCTGAAGATCAAGTCGTTCCTCGGCACCAGCAGGAATGCCGTCATGACCCAGATATGGGTGGCCATGTGCTACTACCTGCTTCTGACGTACATCAAGTACCAGACGAGATACGCCTGCTCGCTCCTGCAACTGAGCAGGATCATCCGTGAAACACTCTTTGACCGGAAGAGCCTTGTCGATATTCTCACCGTCACGCCCGAACATATGGCTGCCGTGAGAAATGAGGCGCTGCAGGGGACCCTATTTTAACCGGACAGTACTGGTTTTAAGTTTTAAGTAAAAGATGAAATCCTTACTTTTCCTGCCTTTGACTTAACGCTTAAAACTTAATCACTTAAAACGGGAAATGTCTCATCCCTTCAGGATGAAGCACTTCAGATACTCCCCTTCCGTGAACGGTACGAGCTGGGGGTGGTCTATGCCGTGGATGTAGGTTTCAAGGAAGATGAGCGGTCTTCCCGTCTTTGCCCCCGCCTCGGACAGAAGGAAACGGAAATCGCTCAGGGACAGGTGGGCGGAACAGGAGCATGTCGCGAGGATGCCTTCGGGTGAGAGACTCTTCAGGGCCATCTCGTTGATCGCCCGGTAGCCGGCCAGGCCTTGCTGCCTCTTCCTGCGGTCCTTTATGAATGCCGGCGGGTCCAGCACGATCGCCTCGAAACGCCGGGCCGGCTCCCTCAGGTACCTTTTTGCGTCATCGCAGATGAATTCGCACCGCGACGTATCGAACCCGTTGAGGATGACGTTCTCCCTCGCGACATCGAGGGCGCGCCGGGAAGAGTCGACGCTGACGACGTGGCGGGCGCCTCCGGCCATTGCGTAGACCGTGAACCCTCCCGTGTAGGAGAAGCAGTTGAGGACGTCCCGGTCCTTCGCGTATTTCGTGAAGGCGTGCCGTTTGTCGCGCTGATCGAGAAAGAAGCCCGTCTTCTGTCCCTCCTTGACGTCGACGAGGAACTTGAGGCCGTTCTCAAGGATCTCTATAGCGTCGGGTACGCTCCCATGGAGGAGTCCCCGCACGGCCCCGAGGTCCTCGATGTTCCTCACGGAGACGTCGGAGCGTTCCCAGATGCCCGTGGGCCGGAACGTTCTCACGAGGGACTCGATGACCTCGTTCTTCCACCGCTGCATGCCCCGGGTGTGGAACTGGACCACGAGGTATTCGCCGTACCTGTCCACGATAAGGCCGGGAAGGAGATCGCTCTCACCGTTGACGAGCCGGTACGCGTTCGTACCCGGCTGCTCCACGTACCGGCGGCGAATATCGCCCGCCCTCTCCATCCTGCGCACGAAGAAGCCGGTCCCGACGGGCTCGTCCTTTTCGTGTCCCCAGAGACGTACCGATATCTGTCCATAGGAATTGAAATAACCCGATGCCATGAAGGAACCGGACTCGTCGCAAAGCTCGACGGGCTCTCCCGCCCTGAGGCCCTCCGGTATCGACCTGAGTGCCTTCGAGAACACCCAGGGATGGAACCCCCTGACGGGTCCGCTCCGGTCGTTTCTTACCGTCAGTCTGACCATAGTGGCGTAAGTATAGAACAATCGCGGGGAAAAGGGAACAGGAAGAAGCCCCGGGGGCCACCGAGCCTTTCACGTGTCCTATAGGACCCATAGGACGCTTAGGACCTATAGGACATTAAAGAACTTTGCTCCCGGGTGGCCTTTTCTATTCCCGGGTTCCCGGAATTCGGTTATCATGATTGTTAAGAACAGGAGGTTGCCATGAGCCGCTTGAAGGAATTGAACACCCCTGTTTTCTGGGCCGAGGGGCATCCCGGGGTCCTTGACAGGGAAGGCTGGGAGATCGAGGTGACGGGGCTTTGTGATGCGCCCGGGACGTTTACGTGGGGAGACCTCGGGGCAATGCCGAAAACGGTGGTCGATGCACGTCTCACGAGTGTGACGCGCTTCACCGTGCGGGGCAGTTGGGGCGGGGTCAGGGTCCTTGACATCATGAAAGCCGTGAAGGCGCACCCTTCCGTTACCTTCGTGCGATTCTGGTCGGTGAAGAGGATCTATGACACGTCTATACCCGTGGAAACGGCCACGAGGAAGAAGACGCTCCTGGCCTACGAGTTTGACGGGGAGTACCTGGAGGAGGATTACGGGGGGCCCGTGAGGGCCTTCGTGCCCTACCTCTGGGGGTACAAGTCGGCGAAGAGCGTCATCCGCGTTACCCTCATGGACCATTACGTTCCGGGGTACTGGGAAGTGAGGGGGTATACCGACGAGGCATACCTCGAACCCGGCCTCGTGCGGGACATGAACGACGGCGGCAGGATACGGCGCATCTCCGGGGAGGAATGGAAGGAATGCGTCGAAGACTAAAGATGGTTGACAACGACGGGTCAAAGGCTTAACTATTATAGAAACCTCGCCTGCCTGGGAGTCCTGTGGCGGACAATAACTAAGGAGGATGGCATGAGCAACGCGAAGGCGGTAACGGACGGAGAGTTCAAGACGGAGGTTCTCGAATCGGGCATTCCTGTTCTCGTGGATTTCTGGGCGACCTGGTGCGGGCCGTGCCTGGTGATGGGTCCCGTGATCGATGCCCTCGCCGCTGAATATGAGGGCAGGGTGAAGATCCTCAAGCTCAATGTCGATGAGAATCCCCAGACGCCGGCACAGTACGGGGTCCGCGGCATTCCCACGCTGATCATCTTCAAGAACGGTGCCGAATCGGAACGCATCGTCGGGGCGCAGCCCAGGGGCAACGTGGACAACGCCTTGAAGAAGGTTCTGTGAAGGATGGAGGACGGAAAGAGGAACGCCTATTTCGATCGGGTCGGAAAAGAACCGTTTGCACGTCTGCTGGACATACACCTCAGGGATGTCAGCGAAGGATATGCGCTGTGTGAGATGCGCTACACGGGGGACATGGACAATATCTACGGCAACGCCCATGGCGGGGCTATCTTCGGGCTCATCGACGAGGCCTTCGAGATCTCGTCGAACAGCCATGACAGGGTGGCTGTGGCGCTGAACATGAACGTGACCTATATGAAACCCCCCAAAAAAGGGTCTCTCCTCCTCGCCGAGTCGAAGGAAACGCACAAGACGAACCGGACGGCTTCCTATTATATAACTGTAATGGACGGTGAGGACACCATAGCCGTGTGCCAGGCCCTGGTCTACCGGAAGTCCGACCCCATACCCTTCCTGCCGGAAAAAACAGCTTGAGCCGCTTGAACCGTTCAGGCCGCTTGAACGTTAAAAGCAAAAAAGCAAGGACCGTTGCCATTACGGAACGGTTTCTTGCCTCTAACGTTCAAGCGGCTCAAGCTGTTCAAGCGGTTTGAACCGTTTCTAGTTCTTCTGGGGGTATATGGTGACCTTGGCCTTCTTGTTCTTCTCTGCGGTGACCACGGCACGGTCTTCGTTCACGTAGTAGGTGACGACGTCGCCTTCTACCTTGTCCTTTCCCGACGTGACGACGGCGTTCCCCTTGAGAATGATTTCTCCCTTGAGATTGTCGAAAAAGGCCTCCTTGCACGTGGCGGTCCTGTTCTGTTTTATGATCCTCACATTGCCCTTCGCGTTCGCCTTCTCTATCTCATTGGTGTCGGCGCTCATGAAGGCCTCCATCGTATCGGAGTAGATGTAGAGGTCGTCCTGCCTGGCCACGACGCTGCCCTTGAAGAAAACGTACTTTTCCTTGTCGAAGCCTTCCATCGTATCGGAGACGATATCTATGGGTTTTTTCTGATCAAGAAAGCCCAGCGCTTTATCAACGCTTTTTGCCTTTGCCTTGTCTCCCGGGGTTTCATTGCCGCCTTCCACGGCGTCCCGGGCGGGTTTGGCCGTTTGTACGGCGGCCGTTTTCACGGGTTCGGGAGTCGCCTGCACCGCGGGCTCAGCCTCGGGAGGCCTGAGATCTATCTCCTTTTTCTTCCTTTCCTTGTACTGCGGTGTTTCCGTGGTCGCTTCGGTGGCAGGGACGGTGGAGGTTGTCGCGCCGGCTACCGGTATACCCGTTGCCCACGGAGAGACCGTGGCGACGCCGGATGCGGGCGCCCTGGGCGCCGATGCGGCGGCACCGGGTGAAGTTGCGTTCTTCTCCTCCTCGCGCACCATCTTGAGGGTCTTGCGCTGTCTTACCGTGGACCGCGAGTAGATGCTTTTCGGATATTCCCTGCGCAGCCTTTCAAGGTACTCGTCGCTCTTGTCCTGGTTGCCCAGTTCCCGGTGAGCGGTCACGAGGTAGAAAAGGGCCTTGTCGGTGTTCTTAGACTCGGGGTACCTTTTCAACATGCCCTCGAGCCTGATGACGCATGCGTTATACTGGGCGGTCCTGGCATAGAATTCTCCGACATAAAGCTCCCGGTCGGCGAGCTTCTGTATGAACCTCTTCAGTCTCGGTTCGGACTCCTTCGCGTAGGAGTTGGAGGGGTAACGGTTCCTGAGGTAGGTTATCCTCTCGATGCCTTTTAGCGTGTTCGCCTGGTCGCGGTCAACGCTGGGCGAGAGTTTCTCATAGCATTCACCGAGGCGGAAGAGGACATAGGGAATGTTCTCTTCGTCCGGGTGGGCCTTGAAATAATCCTCGTAGGTACCGGCGGCGAGAACGTAGTCCTTTTTCAGGAAATAGGTGTCGCCCAGTTTGACGGCTGCGACGAGCGCCATGGGGTCGAAGGGGTATTGTTCGCGGATCGCTTTGAACTTGTCCACGGCCTTGTCGTATTTCTTGGCGTTCATGAGGTTGACGCCGGTGACGTAGAGGTCGACGGGGTTCTCGGCCTTCTTGGGTGTCTTTGAAGAGCACGAGAAGAGTACGAAAAGAGCGATGAAAATAAAGACGAATTTTCGCATGGGCTTAGTATAACAGAAGAAAAAGAATTATGCTATTCTTTAACGCGTGGACCTGAAAGGACTGATAGCCGAGGCTCTGGAGCATTTCCACATCTCTCCCGGCGAGGCGATGGAGATGTCCCTGGTGCGTTACGTGGAGGAGCTCGACCGCTGGGGGCGCAGGATGAACCTCGTGGGCCTCAAGGACATCGAGCGCGTCTGCCGTGAGCTCCTGGCGGATTCCTTTTTTCTCCACGGTTTCATCGGGGACCGGCGCCGCCTTGTCGACGTCGGTTCGGGGTCGGGCATCCTTGCCGTTCCGCTGGCCATTCTCAACGAGACCCTCGAGGTACTGTCCGTCGACAAGAGCCTCAGGAAGGTCCAGTTCCAGCGCCATGTCCGCCGTACCCTTAACCTCACAAATCTCCGGCCCGTAGAGGGACGTATAGAGGCGATCGACCCCCTGGACGCCGACGGTCTCGTCGCGAAGGCCTACGGGACCACCCGGGCGGTCCTCGCCGCGTCGGAGAGGCATCTCGTGACGGGAGGGCTCACTTTTGTGCTCAAGGGGAAGAGGCGGGAGGATGAGATCTTCCCGGGCCACACGCTCGAGAAAAGCCTCGGCTATTCATTACCGGGGGTTGCCAGGGATTACCGCCTTCTCGTATACAAAAAAATTTCCTAGTGCTCGGTAATGTGATATGGTAATGAAACTGTCATGGTAATATCCATCGCGAACCAGAAGGGCGGGGTCGGCAAGACGACCACCGCGGTCAACCTCTCGGCTTCCATCGCGGTATCCGAACGCAGGACCCTCGTGATCGACATGGATTCCCAGTGCAACACCACGTCCGGCTTCGGTATCCCTTACAATAACGTGGCCGGCCACATATACAACGTCCTCATCGGCGAGAGGCAGATGGCCGAGGTGATCCGGCCCACCGCGGTCCCCTATCTGGACATCATTCCCGCCCACCCCGATCTCATAGGAGCGGAGATCGAGCTTCTTGACACGAGCGAGCGGGAATACGCCCTGAAGAAGGCCATCGGGGAGCTGGGCGGCACCTATGCCTACATATTCGTTGACTGCCCGCCGTCGCTGGGGCTTCTCACCATAAACTCGCTGGCCGCCTCAGACCGGGTCATCATACCCTTGCAGTGCGAGTATTTCGCCCTCGAGGGCCTCGCCATGCTCTTGAGGACCATCTCCATCATTCAGAGAAAACTGAATCCCGGCCTCGAGGTCCTGGGCATACTCCTCACCATGTTCGACAGGAGGAACAACCTTTCCTTCAGGGTGTGGGAAGAGGTCACGAAATGCTTCAACGATACCGTCTTCAAGACCGTCATTCCCCGCAACGTGAAGCTAAGCGAATCGCCGAGCCATGGAAAACCGGCACTCCTTTATGATATAAGCTCCCGGGGCGCCGAGAGCTACCTGCGGCTGGCCTCGGAAATTCTTGAAAAGAGGAGCGAGGCGTGAAGAAAGACCCCCTGGGCAGAGGACTCTCCGCCATACTCAAGGACATAGAGGAAAAAGGAACGACGCGGCTCATAGCGATCGGCCAGATCGTGCCGAACCCGGCCCAGCCGCGCATCCGGATGGACGAGAGGGGTATCGACGAGTTGGCGGCATCCATCAGCGAAAAAGGCCTTCTCCAGCCCATCATCGTCAAAAGGAAAGGGAACGTTTACGAGATCATTGCCGGGGAGAGGCGTTACCGGGCGGCAATTCTGGCGGGATTGCGGGAGGTTCCGGCCATGCTCCGGGACGTCGATGACAGGGAAGCGCTGGAGATAGCCCTCATGGAGAACCTCCAGAGAGAAGACCTGGGCCCCCTGGAGGTGGCCGCGGTCTATGAGCGGTTCGCGGATGAGTTTGCCTACACCCATGAGGAGATCGCGAAGAAGATGGGGGTCGACCGCAGTTCCGTCACGAACTGCCTGCGCCTCCTGAAGCTGCCGGAATGGGTGAAGGAGCTCATGGTGGAGGGCAAGCTTACACAGGGCCACGGGCGGGTCATTCTTTCGCTCGGTAACGAAAGGGAGCAGAAGAGGTTCGTCGAGAAGGTCCTTCATGAGGGAACCTCCGTCCGGGAACTGGAGAGACAGGCAAGGAAGGCGGCCCCATCCAAGGAACCGGCGCTGACATTCCTGGAGGAGACACTGGTCAAGGCCCTGCAGACGAAAGTGAACATCACGATGAGAAGGAACCGCGGCAAGATCATTATTGAATTCTATTCCCGGGAAGACCTGGAGCGCCTGTCCGAGTTGATAACCGGTTGAATTGACGGCTGTATCGGGGTTGAAGCCCAGCAGGCAACGTTTCTTGAAAATATGTAACAAAAATAATTGAAATACCGACGGGAATTGTGTTAAAACCCTACGGATAGTTAAACGCCAATCTAATTAGGAAGTTCCCTATGATTAACTTCGATGTGACCATTTTGTACCAGTTCGTTCACTTCCTTATCCTTCTCTTTATCCTGAATTTCATCCTTTTCAAGCCGGTTCTCAGGGCCCTGGAAAAACGCCAGAGCACCATTAAGGGCTTGACGGACGGCGTGGAACAGGCGAAGCAGGACAGGAT
>LVAA01000120.1 GCA_001603955.1 Syntrophobacterales bacterium Delta_02
GTGTATATCATTGATAATTGAGATTGTATTAGATAAAGGAAAAAATGGCTAGAAAATTCTTTCTCTTTTTTCGACGCCAAACCTTGCCGCGCTTGAACCCCCGCAGGGTTCACCGAAAAACCATCCCACCTGGCCCCTCTCGCCCCGGGCCGCAGGTCTCAGGTCACAGACCACCCGTCAGCAACGGAACAAGCCGGCCAGTTCGCTCCGGGCGCACGAAAGGGACTTGGGGTCTCTGCCCCGGGGCCTTGCGCCTGTGACATAAAAGGCATGACGCGTGATCCGGAACGTGTGGCTAAGCCAGCGCCCCCAGTTCCTCCACCGCCTTCTTCGGGTCGAGGGGGAGTTCTCGCTGACTCTTGTCCGTCATGTTCCTGAGGGTAATGACGCCCTTGCCGATCTCGTCGTCACCGAGGATAAGGACGAAATCGCATTTCAGGTTGTCGGCGTAACGCATCTGCGCCTTGAGGGATTTTGCGTCGTAGGCGTATTTCAGGGTTATTCCCGCGGCAACACAGGCCTTCAGGAATGGAACGAGGTAACCCTTGGCCCGATCGCCGACACAGGCCAGGAAACACCGTTTTCCGTCCTTCTCCACGGAGGATGGAACAAGCATGGCCAACCGTTCGACACCGATGGCAAACCCGATGCCGGCCGTGGCCGGCCCGCCCATCTCTTCGACCAGGTTGTCGTATCTGCCGCCGGCTATGAAGGCCTTCTGTGCGCCAAGGTCGTCCGACGTGACCTCGAAAACCGTTTTGGTGTAGTAATCAAGACCTCTCACAAGACGTTTGTTGATCTCTACATCGATGCCGAAACCCCTCAGATGCCCCTGAAAAAGCCCGAAATGGTCCCTGCACTCTCCGCACAGCGAATCAAAAAGGAGGGGTGAATCGCCGGTGACCCTGATGCATTGCTCGTTCTTGCAATCAAAGATCCTCAAGGGGTTCCTTTCGAGCCTCCTCAGGCAATCCTCGCAAAGTTGATCCTTTCTTGTCTCGAAATAAGCGATAAGCACACGGCGGAAGGACTCCCGGCATGTCTTGCATCCAACGCTGTTGACCTCTATCCGGTAGCGCCCGACACCCAGTTCGTCAAGGATCATGCGGATCATGAAGATCAGTTCGGCATCGACGAGGGCCTCTTTCACGCCGAAGACCTCCACGTCGATCTGGTGGAACTCCCTGTAGCGCCCCTTCTGGGGCCTCTCATGGCGAAACATGGGACCGATGGAGCTGACCTTCGTCATCCTCTCCGTCGCGTAAAGGCCTTCCTGCAGATAGGAACGGACCATGCCCGCGGTGGCCTCCGGCCTCATGGTCAGCGAATCGCCACCCACATCGGTGAAGGTGAACATCTCCTTCTCAACTATGTCGGTGGTATCCCCGATGCTCCGGACAAAGAGTTCAGTCTTCTCGAGAACGGGCAATTCCACCTCCCGAAAACCGAGAAGACCGCTGTATTTCCGAAAAACGCTTTCTATACGCCTGAACTTATCGAGTTCTTCCCCGAAGATGTCGCGAAACCCCCGGAGAGTCCGTATCTTTTCCATCGATGCTCCCGTGTCCTCATTGCCTTGATCAACCATTTAGGTATCACAAAACAAAGAACAATTGAAAGTGATTTTTGTCCCTTCGCGGCAGGTTGGAGATCCGCCGGACTGCGCTTCTCACGGGAAGAGACCGGCTATCTTCTGCCCGGCCGAAACGACGAGCCTCCCTATCAGGCCGTCATGCCGGTTCTTCAAAAGACGGTACCGGCCCATCGCCTCATCGCGCAGGCCATCGTTACCCGCAAGATCTTCCTCGACCGCGCTGCGCAGTTCCTGCACCATGGGATCGGCTGATGCCACGGCCTCGTCGCTTCCATAAACGTCTCGCGCCAGGATGATGAGGGCGTCGACGGCGATCCCGTTGAGTTCCGCCATGGAACTTGCACCCATCGCCTCCCTGTCGATGAGTCCCAGCGACCTTAAGACCACGAAGACGAAACCGGTCATGCAGAGGAAGGCGGAGCAGGGATCGAGACTTGCCTCGTCCCCGACGTCGTAGAGCGAACACCGGCCCCCGGAAAGAAAAACGCAGGGTCTGGCCTCCTGTCCTATCCACATAAGAGTCCGGTAATCCTTCCCCTTTGGTATGTCCCTAGCGAGGTCGCGGCCCAGCGGGGACGTCCCCTGGCGCGGGAACGTGACGGATGCGACACCGCCGAGCTTCATGACGTCCTGAGGAGCAAACAGGTCTTCTCCGTGCTCCGCTTCGGCCACGGGGAAGACATCGAGAAGATCTTTCTCTCTCAAACCCTTTTCCTGAAAATACCTGCGCAGTCCCTGAAGCTTCCAGGGGCCTATCGTCACGCCGTGCAGAAGAAGCCTGCCGGTAAAATGGCAACAATATGCCGGGCAGGAGACGACGGGGCAGGATGGTTTGCGAAAGATGTCGGCACCCCCCTTCTCCTCCAGCATCCGCCGCAGCTCTTCGGACCCGATCCTGCCGGTGTCCTCAAGGGAATCGGCGGGCGGGCGAAACGCTTCTTCCACGACCCGCGCCGCCCACCTGATCTCGTCCACGCGTTCGTAATTCCTGTCAAGGGAGACGGCCTTCTTCACATCGTCGAGGGCAAGGTCCGGTCTGCCAAGCACTTCGAGAAATACCGCCCTCTCATGATAGTAATCGGCGGCGCCCGGGGCCAGCTTGATAGCCCTCGACATAGCCCCGACGGCACCCGCTAAGTCGCCGGCTGCATGAAGGGCCCGAGCCAGTCCGTACCACGCATAGGGGGTTTCGTGGATATCGATGGCCTTCTGAAAGAACACGACAGCCTCCTCGAGGTCGCCCTCTTCCGTGAGGGCAGCCCCCATGGAGTGATAGTACTTTTCTTTCAATGCGTCGGCGTCTTCACGATGCGGCACAGACCGGGTCCTCCCCGCACATGTTACCACGCCCGGGATGATACTTCCAGATATCGTCACCCTGGAACAAATGTATTGAAAAATGGAGGCAATTCGTTCAGAATGGTTGTCGTATGCCTGCCCCATCCGAACGGCACGCCGCGTTCCGCTGGATCGTTATTACCGTGGCCTTCGCCGCCTTCATGTCAAAGCTTGACAGCTACATCGTCAACATTTCCCTGCCCACGATAGCCATGCGTTTCAACGTGACCACGGCAGAGGTCTCCTGGGTCGTCCTCGTCTACCTTCTCGTCTCGACGAGTACGCTGCTCCTCTTCGGCAAGCTGGGGGACCGCTTCGGCCTCAGGAAGGTCTTCTTCCTCGGATATCTTCTCTTCACCATCGGGTCGCTCCTTTGCGGGACTGCCCTCTCCCTCTGGATGCTCATAGCCTCCCGGTTCGTCCAGGGGATCGGCTGCGCCATGCTTACAGCCATCGCTTTTGCCGTCATACCCAGGTTCCTGCCCCATGAGGTCACAGGGTGGGCCTTCGGCATCGCGGCCACGGGGGCCGCCCTCGGCATAGCCGTCGGCGCGCCGGCCGGCGGTATCATCACCGGCTTTCTCTCCTGGCGATGGGTCTTTCTCGTCAACGTACCCTTCGGCATCTTCGCCATGTACGCCGTCAACAGATACATCCCCGATGAGGACGGGTCTCGTTCCCCTGCCCTCAGAAAGGCGGGGTTCGACATACTGGGCGCCGGCTTAAGCTTTGCCGGTCTCGCCCTCCTAGTCTACGGCCTCAACACGGGCCGGGAGTTCGGCTGGACATCCCCGAGGATCGTCGGATGTTTCGTCTTCGCCCTCGTTCTGCTTGCCGCTTTCCTCATGCGGGAGATCAAATGCGAGGAACCGCTTCTGGATCTAAGGCTTTTCAAGAAGTTTCGCTTCAGCGCCGCCGTTGCCTCCACCCTCTTCGCGTACATGCTCCTCGCGGGCAATTCCTTCCTTCTTCCCTTCTATCTCGAGCTGGGCAAAGGGCTTCCAACGGTCACCGTCGGGCTTGTCCTCATGATCTACTCCGTGATCTACATGGCCGTGGGCCCCTGGGCCGGCCGGATATCCGACAAGGTCGCCCCGAGCATCCTCTGCGGATTCGCCATGTTATCCGCCGCGCTGTGCTCCTTCGTCTTCGCTTTCACGCTGGCTGTCCCGGGGCTTCTGGCGGTGGTCGTGTTTCTCATATGGATAGCGCTCTCCTTCGGCTTCTTCATATCGCCGAACAACAACCAGGTGATGAGTCTTGCTCCAGCGGAGAGGCAGGGCAGCGCTTCAGGTGTCTTCAATACCATCAACAGCCTCGGTCTGGCGCTGGGTGTATGCCTTTTCGAGATGATCATGTCCTGGTCCTCCCCCCTGGAACCGCGTTCCCTCAGGGGATACAAGGACGCCTACCTCTTCGGAGGGATCGTTTGTGTCATTGCTTTCTTCTTCGCGCTGCTCGTGAACCACAGGCAGAAAAAAGACAATGACCAAATCTCAATAACCAATTAATGACCAATTATAGAGATCCAACAGGCAAACAAGAAAAGGCAGCAACACCTTGTGCTCCGTATGGATCACGGTTCCGACGGACACTGATCGGGGTCCACCATTCCGTTGTTTGCCCGATCGGCCCCTGGTGAAATAGACACTGGATTTTGGTCATCGGTCATTATCTTCTCTCCTACATGGATACTCCCCAGCCGTCCTCTATGCCGACCCAGTCGCGGTATTTCTCCTCTCCGCCCCTGGCGCCCCAGTCTGAATCGATGGTCAGCTTGGAGCTGATGCCGCCGCGGGGGTGACATATCATAACGATGCGGACCCGATCAGGTTCGTAGGTCTCCATGATGTGGTCGTACATTATGTTGATTAGCCGTTCATAAGAAACAATGATGTCCCTGAGCTGGTAGACGTACTGCTTGAGAGATTTCAGTTCGATCACCTTCTTCTTCGGATAGAACGTCAGGTACACCACCGCAAAATCCGGCTGCTCGCTCACACCCAGAAAGGTGAACTCGGGGATCTTTATCTTGATCTCGTATGCTTCCTTCGTGGGATTGGGTATGGATTTCAGGATCGACCTGTCGATCTCCTTGTATGTCTTAACGTTACCCATTTTTCACCTCACAGTCTTGAGTCCTTACTAGATGGCCCGGAACAATTCGCGCACCTCTTCCGCCGCACCGCAGGAATACGCCCCCTCGGGGCAGGGACCAGAAAGGCAGGCCGGTCCCGCCTCGCGGAATATCGCCGGGGCCGCCTTCCTGGCAAGCTTCAGCATCTCCATGGCCATGGCCCGTATCTCCCACTGGGCGCGCCTGCAGCATCTCTGCGTGAAGAAGTGGAGGAGCTCCCTGGCGTTCATGGTCACGATCAGCTTCGTCTCGACGGCGTTGGGAAGGACAAAGCGGGCGTCCTCGTATGCCGATTCACCCTCGATCCCACGGGCCTTCATCGCCTGGACCAGTTCGTTGTAGAACTCCTGTATGCCTTCCATGAAAAACTCGAAGCGTTCCTTGAGAACGGGGTCCGCTCCGATCGACGGCGGGACGATGTATCCGAACCCTTCCTCCATGCCGACGTACCGCTGCGACTGCTGGCTGTACGAGGCAAGCCGGTGCCGCACGAGCTGATGCGAACAGGCCCGCGATATCCCCTCGATGGCAAATGTAAAAGAAGCGTGTTCGATAGGGCTCAAGTGCCCCATGTCGACAAGCTTTCCAATGAAAGAATGCTGGTCGTTCGCCTCGACCTTTTCCATGACGGCGTCCACATCGGATGCGCTGTAGCACAGCTTCGCGGCCGCCGCCACCGTCTCCTCGGGGTGGGGCGTGTACGCGAGCAGAACAACTTTCAGTTTCGATTCCAAATCGCCTCTCCTCTCTTGCGGTCCATTCAGACCTCTATTCCCTGCTTGCGGAGTTCCTCGGTCTTCTTCTTGGAGCACTCCTCGCACCGGAACTCCGGTTTCGCATCCCGGCTCTTGTCGTACCCGGCCGCCCTGACGATACGATAGCCCCTCGCCTCCTTCCCGCAATCGACGCAGACAACGGCGTCCCTAACCTCCCACTGGACCGAGAGCAGTTCCGACGTGAAGATGAACTTGTCGACCCAGAAGAAGATGAGACCCCCAATGAGATTGGCGATGGTCGTAGCCATTATCTTGCCCGTGCCGGAAAGCATGTAAAGGACAACCGCCAGGATGGGCGTCGAGAGCTGCCACCTGACAAGATAGAGTCCGTAACGCTTCAGGTTCACCTTCGCCATAACCCCTCCTCCTATCAGTCAGTGCTACGAATTATTTTTTAATAACACAACACTCTACTTCTTCCCTCTCTGCCATGTCAACCCCAATAAATATAATGTTAACAAACTCGCAAAACAACGGCCTATCCCCGGGGGTCCCCATGGTGACGCTTCCTGCATCGTCCGCCGACGACCCGTTGCCCATCATCCATGACCCGCACGTGCTATTATCGCATATCTCCAGTCATACCGGGATACAGTGCACTCAAAACCGGCTTCCGCGAGCCTTTCTGCAAGCTCCCCGGGCCTCAGGAAATGCGCCGGTTCCCTGAACATCTTTTCGCCGCCCGTTATCATGGCACCGAGCAGACTTCCCGGGTCGATCTCAAAAACGACCAGCACGCCACCCTTCTTCATGACCCGTCTCAATTCCATGACAGCCCGCCGGGGCTCGCTGAAATGATGCATGCTGTCGCCCGCAAATACCGCGTCGAAGGCCTTTTCAGGAAAAGGCAGGTTCTCCGCCCTTCCCAGCACCCTTCGCGCAAAGGCCGGCGCAAACCTCAACATGCCCGCCGCCGGATCGATCATGGTAAAAAGAAGATCACTTCGTGCCTTGCGGGCAAACTGCGACAGTATCCCCGTTCCCGAACCCACATCGAGCACGGACCCCGTTTCGGGAACTTCCTGAAGGGACGACGCAAAGACCGTCCTGAAGGCACGGGGATAAACGAGGGATGAAAAAACCTTGAACACGGGGCCAAGCCGGTCGAACGGGATCATTGCCAATAGTATATAGCATATTTTCCGGCGAAACGTTGTCGGCAAAGGGCCCGGGAAGGGGGTGTTTAAAAAGGACCGCATTTTGTGATAGAAAGAAGTTCACATGAAGAGCACCATACCGTAAGACCAGCAGCGAGATGTGGGGAGGAACAAAAATGCATGCTCTGCAATTCGATGAGACCAAATGCCTTCATTGCGAAGGTCAGGACTGCCTGGCGAAATGTCAATACATAGACATCGAGACGGGCGGGACGGCAAGGGAAATGGTGAAGATCGCCCGGGGCGAAGATTCCTTCATCCTCCACGAGTGCGTGACCTGCTACGCATGCGAAGAATACTGTCCCATGGGTAACCATCCATTCTATCTCATTGTCGAAAGACAGGAGGCCCTGGGCATATCTCCCGTCCCCCGGCCGCTCGTAACGAGGGCCGTGAACCTGGGAATTCCTTTCCGGGGGGAACCGGTCGTGGAAGAGATAAACGGGCCGCTCCTCAACATGGCGGCCTTTTCCGAGCTCACGCATCTCATTGAGGGGAAACTGTTCGAGGGCCTTCCCGTAATATCAACGGACGGCCGGAAGATGTTCCACTATTTCTGCCAGCTCATGTACCTGCATTACGCCCGGAGTTCAGTCATCAAGGAAAGACTGCCCGGCATCATAGCGACCATAGAGCGCCACAAGCCGACAAAGGTCATCTGTTTTCACGATGAATGCTACGGCACATACGCCTCGTACTGTCCGGCTGTCGGGATCGATGTGCCCTTCACTCCCGTCCATTTCTATGAGTACCTTTATAACCGCCTGACGGAATTGAAGGAATCTATCAGGCCCATCGGTCTCAAGGTGGCCTATCAGCGCCCCTGCTCATCACGGCTTTCACCCGACAAGCACCGCTTCGTCGGTGAGATCTTCCGGCTCATAGGAGCTGAAGCGGTGCAGAGAGAGTTCGTCGACGAGAACGCCCTCTGCTGCGGCGGGACGATACTGGGACAGCGGAGGGAAGGCAGCCGCAAGCGTGCGGCGGAGATCCAGAAGAAAAATGTCGAGGACATGAAAAAGGCGGGGGCCCAGGTTTGCGTTTTCAACTGCCCGGCCTGTCTCCAGACGCTCGGGGGCATGGTCGCCCGCGAAGGCATACGGCCCGTTCACATGAGCGATCTCTGCCGGTTCGCGATCGGGGAGACACCACGCGGGTGGGAGGTACAGGAATGAAAACGATCTATGAGGCGCTTGTCGACATCGTGGACGCGGAGCACGTCTCCGACAGGCCCGAGGAACTCTACATCTACTCCTTCGACCTGGGAACGGCGGAACCCCACCGGCCCGATTATGTCGTGGCGCCGCGAACTACAGAACAGGTGCAGGAGATAGTGCGTCTTGCCAACAGTCAGAAGGTCCCCGTGGTCCCCCTCGGGGGAGGGTTGTCGCTTGCCGGTCTCGCCGTTCCTCTCAAGGGCGGGATCCTCGTCGACCTCAAGCGTATGGACAGCATAATCGAGGTGAACGAAAAGGGCCGCTACGCCGTCCTGGAATGCGGCGTGTCGCAGGCGCAGCTCACCTCCTACCTGGCGAGGCGCCATCCCCGCCTCACACACTCGGAGCCCGGAGCCCCGCCGACGGCGACCGTTGCAGGGAACGTGCTCATCCACGGGCAGGGTGATCTTGCCCAACCTTACGGCTTCAATTCCGATCAGGTCAACGGCCTCGAGATCGTTCTGCCTACGGGGGAGGTCTGCCGTTTCGGTTCATGTGCCATAGGCGCCTCGTGGTTCACCAACCATCCCCTTCCCGACGTAGGCCTCTTTTTCGGCTGGTGCGGCACCACGGGCATTGTCACCAGGCTGTCCATCCGCCTATACCCCGCCAAGCGGATCAGGGGCGTCGCCCAGTTTGTCGTGGAAGACGAGGAACTTGTCCCCGAGATCATCAGAAAGATAACCGGGACGCAAATGGCGGAGGATGTCATAGCATACAGCCGCGCCATCCCGCCCTTCGGCCTCGGCCTTCAGCACTTCACGGTGAATATCGCCGCAGATTCGGAGAAAGAGCTCGACTTCAAACAGGAACTGATCTGGGACGATACCCTGGGTGAGTATATCCGCCGGGGGGACGGAGGTTACCTGGGGTTCACGCGCGGACTCGAACACCCGCAGATATCGAAGACCTCTGACTACAAAAAAGGCGGGGGCTTCGAATACGTGGGAAGCGTCATGCCCATCGAAAAATACCCGGAGTGCTATCGCAGGGGCCGGGAGATATCGGAGAGACATGATATTCCCTACACCGTGACGGGACGGTGCATCGGCGTCGGGCATTCGATGATGTTCGCCTGGACCTACGCCTTCAACAGGGCCGACCCCGGCACGATGCATGAGGCGCGGGAGGCCCTCCACGAGACCGACGACCTCGTCCTCGAGCTGGGAGGGGTAATATGGAAACCGGGAACCTACGGGCAGCAGCTCATCATCGGGCGTCTCGACCCGGGCACGCGGGCGCTCATGAGACGGATCAAAAAGGTCCTCGACCCGGAAGGCATCATGAACCCGGGAAACTGGGAGGGAATATAATGCCCATTGAAACCTACGAATTCAACGATGTCATCCACCGCTGCTTCAGATGCGGCTACTGCAAATTTCCCACGAACTGGACGGACGTGAACAACTGCCCGCCCTACGCCCGCTTCCGCATGGAGCCGTACTCCTGCGGCGGGCGGCTCTGGCTGACGCGGGCGTGGCTGAACGAGACGCTCGACTGGTCGGAACACCTCGCTGAGATCCTCTATTCCTGCACCACCTGCCGGAACTGCGAGGTCAAGTGCCCTTTGAGCTTCAACGTGGATATCGTCAACATGGTGGTGGCGGCGAGGAGCGAGATGATAGAACGGGGAAAGGTCCCGCAGGCCGTGAGAAGATTCCTCGAGAACATCGACCTCCATGGCAACCCTTACGGCAACGCGCGCAGCAGGCGCGATTCGTGGATGGAAGGGATGGACACAGACAGGTACGAAGGCCAAGAGTACCTGTACTACGTGGGATGCACGGGCTCCTACGACACGCGGGCGCAGAGGTCCGCCCGTGCCCTCGGAACATTGCTCGGCAGGGCCGGCGTTTCCTTTGGGGTGCTGGGCAACGAGGAGAACTGTGACGGCAACGAGGTACACAAACTGGGCGAGGCAGGTCTTTTCGAGATGCTGGCACAGGATAACATCGAGCGTTTCAAGGCTCTCGGCGCAAAAAAGATCGTCACCCTTTCACCCCACGCCTACAACGCAATGAAGAACCTCTACCCCCGGTACGGCGGCGACTTCCAGGTATTCCACTACACCCGGTTGCTCCTTGAGCTCATAAAAGAAGGAAGACTCGACGTTTCGGGCGGATTCGACGCGCAGGTGACATACCATGACCCGTGCTTCCTGGGTCGATGGAACGACGAGTACGAGACCCCGAGGAGGCTTCTCGCCGCCGTTCCATCCCTGCGGTTGGCCGAGATGGAGAAGAACAGGGATGCGGCGCTGTGCTGCGGGGGAGGTGCCGGCAATTTCGAGATAGACCTTCTCGGCGGCAGCGATTCGAGCCCGGCGCGGCTCAGGGTCAGACATGCCGCCGAAACGGGGGCAACCGTCCTCGCCGTCGCATGCCCGAAATGCCTCGTCATGCTGGAAGACGCCCTCAAGGCGGAAGAACTCGAGGGGAAGCTGGCCGTAAAGGATATCGCGGAGATACTGGCGGAAGCCAGCGGAATGAAATGACGGAGACCGCGCTGCCCGTTCTTCGTCCCCTCACCGCCTGGGAATGACGAACCAGAACCTGCTGCCCTTTCCCGGGACACTCTCCACCGACAGCGTCCCGTGATGGGCCTCTATGATCCCCCTGGCTATTGATAGGCCCAGACCCGAACCTTCGCTGTCGCGGTTCACACGGCAGAAGGCATCGAATACGCACGGCATATCCTCCTCGCGAATCCCGATCCCGGTATCCAGGACCTCGACGAGAACACGGTGCCTGTCGCTCGTGAGCCGCACCGTCACCGTCCCCCCCGCATCGGTGTATTTTACGGCATTGTCCAGGAGATTCTCCAGGACCCTGTCGATCATCGTGCTGTCGGCTTCCACTACCGGCAGGTCAGTCTGAGCGTGTTCGAAGACGATCCGCACACCTTTCTTTTCGGCTGTCAGCCTGATCATTTCGATCTGTTCGCTGAGGGCCGCTTCGATATCGTACGGGGCGAAGACGGGATCGTACCTGCCGGTATCCAGCCTGGAGAATTCGATGAATTTGGACACCATGAACTGGAGTCTTGAGATGGACCTCATAACGATGGAAAGGTGATCCCTTTGCTTGTCGCTCAAAGGGCCCTCCTTTCCGGAAAGCAGTCTTTGCAGGAGTCCGGAAACCCCCGCAAGGGGACTCTTCATGTCGTGAGCGAACATGGAGAAAAGGTTCTTGCGTTCCCGTTCCATGCGCTTCCCTTCCGAGATGTCCCTGAAAAACTCCACTCCCCCCACGAAGTTTCCCGAGGCGTCAAAAAGCGGAAAGGCCGTGACAAGCAACGCGATCGTTTCGCCGCTCCTTGTCTTCAACAATGTCTCCGATGCGACGGAAGGCGTATGCTCCTTGAACACGCGTGCGAACAAAGGACATGAACCGGGGTCTTCCGCGCCATGGATGATCTCGAAATGGGACCTGCCGATGACGTCGTCCCGGGAGTAACCCGTGAGATCCTGCGCCATGCGATTGAACTCCAGGATAATACCGTTCCTGTCGACCAGCGAGAAACCCATGGGAAGGTTCTGGATCACGAGGCGGTAGACATCCCGGTCGGGCATACCGAAGGAATCACGCAAGAGCCGTTCATAGTCCTGATGTTTCGCGCCCATGATCGCCCTTCAATTGCCCTTGTCTGGTCAGACCTCCAGACTCTTACCCGCGGCGGCTTCGATAAAATCGGCTCCGTAAGCTTCCCTGAACAACTGGATCGCCTGGTTTCCGGTACAGTGGGTAGGCGCCACCCTGCTCACCCCCATCTCCTGGAATCTCTTTATCACGGACCTGACAACGGAAGGCGGGAGATCGAGAGTATGAAAACCGCCGAGGACGAGGTAGATCGGTTCGGACATCCGCTCACGGACCGACACAAGGATTTCCGCGATCCCGTTATGCGCACACCCCGTAACAACCGTGATCCCCTTCTTCGACCGCAGCACAAGTGCCTGCTCCGGAATTACGCCGTACCTCGACATCCCTTTCGTCTCTCCCGTCGTGTAGATATCCCTGTCTATCTCCATGAACGGTTCGACGATGACCGTATCCGCGCCAAAGGATGCGACCTTATCCTTGAATTCGCGGCTCACGCCGGGACAAATGTATGCGGGCATACCGGGATTGTGAGCCAGCAGGCGCCACAACCCTCCTATGTGGTCCCAGTGCTCATGGGACACGACCACCTTCCGGATCTCCTCCGGTTTCACGTTCATCGATCGCATGTTATGGAACAACATGTCTTCGTTCTCTCCGGCATCGAAGAGCACGTGACCGTCCACGAGAAAGGATACACCCCACCCGGCAAAGTAGCGCACATCTTCCTTCCTGTTATCAAAAAGTATCCTTATCTCCATCTATGAAATTATATCTCCTTTCCCCTCCGACGCAAGGTGTCGGCACCGCTTAAGGGAACCACAGTCTTCTTCCCGGCCGAATAAACATCCACCGCGCGCAATCCCTGCCTGTTGAAGAACGTCTTGATGTGCATCATGTCCTCCCCGGGCAACGGTTGTTCCATGCAGGGTCTCAAGGGAGTGTTCAGCTGGACCTCGTCGGGCCCGATCAGTTCCGCGAGGTCCGAGATCTCCCGAGCGGTGTCTTTATTCGCTGTTACGAACATTATCTGGAGAGCGAATCTACCCGGAAATTCTTTCCTGAAATCGGTAAGGGCTTCCACCACGCCCCGGAAAAGCACGCCCTCTGCCGGTCTGTTGATCGCCTCAAAAACATCGTCCGTGGCAGCGTCCAGCTTGGCTATCACAAAATCCGCGGCAAGAAGGTCATCTCGCACATCCTTGCGGGCCATGAGAGATGAGTTCGTTATAACCGATATCTTTTCCTTCCTGATCCTCCTCAGGGCCCTGATAGCCTCGCCAAGATTCAACGCGAGCGTGGGCTCGCCCCTGCCGGAAAAGGTCAAGTAGTCGATGCTCACATCCGGCAACGATTCGATCTCCTTCATCACATCCCCGGTACGGACGAAGACGTCCCTTGTCGTCCGTTTGGTGTTGTTCCTGCCAAGCTGGCAATAGGTGCAATCGAAAGAACAGATCTTCTCGGGACGTGATAGAAGGTCGATCCCGAGAGAGCTTCCGAGCCTCCAGGACGGCACGGGGCCGTAGATATACTTGAAATCAGTGTTTGGCATTTTTCACCTTTATCATCTCGGCCACGATGCTCACAGCCACTTCCTGTGGCGTTTCCGCATCGATGTCGATGCCTATCGGAGCATGGATACCGGTGGTGGCCTTTTCGTCAAAACCTTTTTCGCGAAGGCTGTTTAAAATAATGTCGATCTTTCGCCTGCTTCCCATCATTCCGACATATCTCGTGTTCCTTTTCAGGACTTCTTCGAGAACCAACGCGTCCTGCTCCTGACTCCGGGCCACTATGACCGCGTATTCATTTCCCGTGAAGTCGAGAGAAGGAAAGACATCCTGAAATTGTCCCGTAACGATGGCATCAGCCTCGCCAAACCTCTCGTGGTTCGCGAATTCCTTTCTGTCGTCGATGACGGTCACCGAAAAACCGGCGGCCTTCGCGATCTTCGAGAGATGCTGGGATACATGGCCGGCACCAAAGATGTAAAGAGGCACGGTGATCCTGACGGGTTCGGCGAAGGTGTTTCCCGACAGTTCCGTCGCGGGGTTGCTCACGAGGCGCACGCACCACTTGACCGTTTCCTGGCCCACTGCATCGCCGACCACGGTCCCGTCGCCCCGGATCAAAGACTTCGCGAATCCATCGGGACCGAACTGCGTGAACAGGATCGCGCGTTCCCTGTCCTCCCGGCACTTCCCGACAGCTTCATAAACAGGGCGATGTCTTTCCGTCACAGGTTCAAGAAGGATATCGACATTGCCTCCGCACAGCATGACCCTGTCTTCCACCTGCAGCGCATCCATGTTGACATGGACCATTGCGGTGGCATCCTTGCCCATCATCTCCGTTGCCTTCCCGTAGGCCTCCGACTCCAGTTGTCCACCGCCAACGGTCCCGAACACCTTTCCCTCATCCGTCACGAGCATTTTTGCACCCACGTCACGGGGGGCGGATCCCGTCCTTCTCACCACCGTCGCGAGCACGCTGTGGGACCCCCTCTCCAGGAAGGTCAGTATGGTATCGAATATATCCATTGTTCCGTTCCCACCGGGGTCATGCGGCAGCAGAGTTCAAACCCCGGTATCTTTAACGTTCCGAACTCCGTCAACCTTTTCCTTTGCTGCCTTTTTCCTTTTCGAGTTCACTGATGCGTTTGCTGATCCGGTCCATCTCCTGCTTCAACGTTTTCAGTTCTTCGTCGGATGTCTCCGGGACATTCTGCGGGCCTGCGTTTTCTCCACCGGCTGGCCAATTTCCGCCCATACCGCCGCCCATACCGCCGCCCATGCCACGGCCCATGCCCATGCCACGGCCCATGCCGCCGCCCATGCCACGGCCCATGCCACGGCCCATGCCGCCGCCCATGCCACGGCCCATGCCGCCGCCCGATCCGGCCGCAAAACCCTGGCCCACCCCGTAATGGTCAGCCACATTGGGGCCTGCCGCGGTCGTAAAACTTCCCTCCCGGGACTGACCGATCACATCCCGGACAACTCCCGCGCAACCCGTTACAACCTCTATCCCCGCCGCAGCGAGCACCTGGTAAGCGTTGGGCCCGCAGGCACCTGTGAAAACCCGGGCCACTCCCCTGTCGGCGATCATCTGGGCCGACTGTATCCCGGCCCCGCCGCCGAGGGCCGCATTCTGGTTCTCTATGGCCTCGAAACCAAGATCATCAGTGTTGATGATGAGAAAATATCTGCACCTCCCAAAACGCTGGTCTACCCTTGCGTCAAGAGAAGGTCCTTCCGATGTAACTGCGATACGCATGACAAACCTCCTGGGTCACGTCTTAAGAATACCGGGAAGGAGGGCGGCGGTCATCCTTTTCGCCGCCGCCTCGCATGCCCTCATTCTTTCCTTCAACTTTCCCGGTCACCTCTTTACTTGCTTTCCAGCTCTTTGAGCTGCATCCTGATCCCTTCGAGGGCATCTTCCAGGTATTCGGCCTGAGCCTTCAATGCATCCACTTCCTGCTGCCTGTCCCTGACCGGCATGGGAGGAGCATAATAAGTCCCGCCATAATTGGGGGGAGCGCCCCACGCCGGCATGTAACCGGCCGCCCTCTGCCAACCTGTCAGGCCGGTTCTGTAGAACCAGTTCCTGAAACCGCGACCGCCTCCTCCGCGGCCCCTGCCCCAGGCCCGGAATCCTCTTCCCGCAGGAAGGCTGGCGTATCCCGGGACACCGAAGCCCGCGCAGAAACCTGCCGCACGCCCCGTCATGGGACCCAATCCACGAGGTCCTGTTCCATCTCCACCTGGCATGATCGTTACCTCCTTTCCTTCATTCTGGTCAATAGCTGCTTACCGCCCCTTGAGGCCTCTTCCACGACGCCACTGAAACCGGTGGGCCTGACGCCTCCCGAAACAACCGGGCATGAGAAAACGGCCGTCCGTCAACTTCCCTTGCAGGAACGCGCCGATGACAGCCTCGAGATCGCCGCACATGAAAGGCAGCACCCGGATGCCCGCACTGATCAAGGCTGTTTCGAAAGCATGGGAGACAGCGCCGCAGATCAACACTTCGACACCTGCCTGCGCCACCTCTTTGGCCCTTCCGAAAGGGTCCCTGGACTTCAGGAGCACCGTCTCCCTCCGGGCCTCGCTACCGTTGTTCGTCTGGACCACGCACAATCTGTCGGATACGTCGAAGACGGGTGACACACTTCCTTGCCAGTTTGCGACCGCTATGACCATAACCAGCTAGAATGCAACATCCATACCGCCGTGGGTGCAACAAAGCTATTCCAATGTTGACAGGGTCTGGCGCGCTGGCAGAGGGCCGCCGAGTTGACATCAATCACGCATTATGCAATACTTAACTGTGCTGACAGTTGCAATACGCACGAGTAATGAGAAGGTCTTACGGAGCGCGTCATGAAAGACAGGTCTGCCATCGACGAACGGGACGTCATACTTGACTCCATAAACGAAGGTGTTTTTACCATAGACCTTGACTGGAGGATCACCTCTTTCAATCAAGCCGCCGAGCACATTACGGGGGTTTTGAAGAAAGACGCCCTGGGACGCCTTTGTTCCGAGGTCTTCCACGCGAACGTATGCGAGAACGAGTGCTCGCTAAAAAAAACCTTCGAGACAGGAAGGCCTGTCGTAAACGCCACCGCTCACATCGTCAACAACAAGGGTTTCACGGTCCCCATTCGCATCTCCACCGCGATCCTCAAGGATAAGAACGACAACGTGATAGGGGGGGTCGAAACCTTCCAGGACTTGAGCCAGGTGGAGCAACTGCGCAAGGAATTACAGAGCCGCCACACTTTCGAGGACATCGTGGGACGAAGCCCCGCGATGATGCGCCTCTTTGAAATGCTTCCCCTTATTGCGGAAAGCAGCAGCACGGTGTTGATCGAAGGACCGAGCGGAACGGGAAAAGAGCTCTTCGCCCGGGCCATACACAATCTCTCGCCGAGAAGAAAAAAACGCTTCGTTGCCGTCAATTGCGCCGCCCTGCCCGACACCCTTCTCGAAAGCGAATTCTTCGGGCATAAGGCCGGCGCCTTCACCGATGCGAGGAAAGACAAGCCGGGGCGTTTTGCACTGGCCCAGGGAGGCACCATATTCCTCGATGAGATCGGGGACATATCCCCCGCCCTGCAGGTGCGGCTGCTGCGTGTGCTCCAGGAACGGGTGATCGAACCTCTCGGGTCCACGGAGTCCGTCAAGGTCGATGTCCGCGTCATCGCCGCGACGAACAAAGACCTGTCAAACCTCGTCAGGGAAGGAAAGTTCAGGGAAGATCTCTATTACAGGATCCGTGTCGTCCATCTCGAGCTTCCAGCCTTGAAGGACCGCAGAGAGGACATTCCCCTTCTCGTGGACCATATCATAGCCAAACACAACCGTCTTCAGGGAAAGAACATCGCCGGCATCTCCTTTGAGGCTTCAACACGGCTCATGGGATACGATTTTCCCGGAAACGTGCGAGAACTGGAGAACATCATCGAACAGGCCTTCGTCCTGTGCGGCGGGGATATCATAGAGCTTCACCACCTCCCGCCCGAGCTCCGGCCCGCCCTCGCCTCCCCGGCCGGCGACAGCGGCCTTACGAACCTCAGGGCCATGGAGAGGCACCTCATTGCGGAAACCCTGCGCCGCTACGCTGGAAACAGGAAACGAGCGGCCCGCGACCTGGGCATCGACAGCAGCACGCTGTATCGAAAGATAAGGGACCTCAAGATCGAAACGCCCCAGAGCGACGGGCGAGGGCGGCGAGGATAGTATTGCATATTGCATGGATGCCCTGCCCTGCCTTCTTCTTCGCGATCACGCCGCAACATCATCGTTGGCGAAAAAGACCTTTCTGATCACAATGATGCGGCGTAACATACTCCCGGGGCAACGCATGGCACGTGAATTGCTAGTTATAAGGACATGAGAACCTCGATAGATTGCATCCCCTGTTTTGTGAGACAGACGCTGGAAGCCGCGCGTTTCGTATCGGATTACCCTTCCGTTCATGAAGGAGTCCTGCGGGAGATACTGCGGTGCCTGGCCAGTCTCGATCTCGACCGGTCACCCCCCTTCGTGGGGCAGATGATACACCGCAGGCTCAGGGAGTTGACCGGAAATCCGGACCCTTACCGGGACGCCAAGAAGAGGCACAATCGTCTCGCCCTCCATTTGCTGCCGGAACTCAAAGAACTGGTACGCAAGAGCGACGACCCCTTGAAGGCATCGGTTCTTCTCGCGATCACGGGAAACGTGATCGACCTCGGGGCACACGGTGACCTCACGGAGGACGACGTGCGTTCGAGCATAGCGCGGACCTTTTCCGAGCCTTTCCATATCGACATCGAACACCTCCGCAAGGAGATAGGCAAGGCATCGAACATCCTGTACCTTGCCGATAATGCCGGCGAGATCGTCTTCGACCGCCTTCTCATCGAGGAATTGCCCGCCGAACGCGTCATTGTCGCGGTTCGCGGGGGGCCGGTCATTAACGACGCCGTTATGTGCGACGCGCAGGCGGCAGGGCTCCAGGACCTGGTGAGACTGGTCAGCAACGGTTCCGACGCACCGGGGACAATACTGGACGACTGCAGCCTCGAATTCCAGAGTGCCTACAAGAACGCCGACCTGGTGATCGCGAAGGGCCAGGGCAATTACGAGACCCTGAGCAGCGAGGAAAAGAATATATTCTTTCTTTTCAAGATCAAATGTGAAACGGTGGCCTCACACACCGGGTTCAAGCGGGGAACGAATGTGCTGACCCGCGTATCACGGTCGCGGGGACAACCTGAAGGAGCCACCACGGGAGAATAGACATGCCGGATCAACTTGACGAGTTTGTGAAGGAATTGCAGGGCAAGATATACGATGATGCACTGAAAGACTACGGCCGGGAGGCCTTTGACCGCTGGCTCGACCCTAAGTACATGTACGCGATGGATAACGCCGATACCCGTGGCCGTATCACCGGATCATGCGGCGACACGATGGAGATCTTCCTGCGATTCGAGGGAGGAAAGGTCCGGGAGGCCTCATTCATCACGGACGGCTGCGGACCCAGCATGATCTGCGGGTCTCTCGCGGCGGAGCTTGCCATGGGAAAGAGTCCCGAGGAGATCAGGAAGATCAGCGCCGAGACCATACTCGATACCGTCGGGGGCCTTCCCGAAGAAGATGTGCATTGCGCGTCACTGGCGGCCAACACCCTTCAGATGGCCCTTCACAATTACGATAAATAGACGGAGACGCCCGCCCTCGTTACACCTTCGGGATGGTCCGTATCAGCGCCGCTTCCACTGCGGTTCTCTTTTTTCAAAGAAAGCCTTGATACCTTCGGTAACGTCTTCCGTCGTACAAAGACGCGCCAGAGTGCCGGTCACATGTTCGAAGGCCTTATGGTACTCCATGTCCGCAGCCGTATAGAAAGCCCTTTTTGCGGTCTCAACCGCGAGTGGACTCTTTGAGGCTAACCGGAGCGCCCAGTCTTTGGCCCTCTCATCAAGTTCCCCCGTGGGCACGACACGGTTCACAAGCCCCATCTGCAAGGCTTCCCCGGCATCTATCAGGTCCCCGTACAGCAGGAGTTCAAGCGCGCGCTTTCTTCCGACACACCGGGTAACAGGAATCGAAGGTCCAATGCAGTTGAGACCCACGTTGATCGCCGTGAGGCCGAAACGGGCGTCCTCCGAGGCGATCGCCAGGTCCGCTGCGGCCACGAGCCCCGCGCCGATCGCAGCCGCGATTCCCCGCACCTCAGCGATCACAGGTTTCTTGAGATCGTTCATGGTCACCATCGGCCTGCCCATGAGGCCTATCCATTCGTTGTATTCCATGGCGGTCTTTCCGGGGAACTCGCTGACGTCGATCCCGACACAGAATGCCTTGCCGGCGCCCTTCAGCACGATAACGCGGACATTCTCGTCCCTGTCCGCGGAGCGCAGGGCATGGTCGAGTTCCATCGCCATGGGGGTATTGAAGGTGTTCAGGTTCTCGGGCCGGTTCAGCGTGATCCGGCAGATATGGTCATCGCCGGTCTCCGCAAGGATGTATCCCTTCTCCATGTCACTCTCCTTTCAGTGTTCTCGATATTCCCGCCCGCAAGCACAAACAGGGTCTTCTTGCTCGCGGCCTGATACTCGTATATCAAATTGCATGAGCCCTTGTCAAAGAGAAGGCGGCCCAGAGTGGTCTGAAAGAATTGCCAGGACAAGTCCAAGGCGATAGAGGAGCTGAATGACGCTGGAAACATATATTGATAATATCAATTTGACAAATAAGC
>LVAA01000121.1 GCA_001603955.1 Syntrophobacterales bacterium Delta_02
AGCTTAAGCTATCCGTATTTAGCTTATTGAACAGACTATTTTAAACGCGCTGGATGGTGATGTCAATAAAATTTTGTTAATCTTTTCACAATACTTGTGGCCCTTCAAGCGCTCGGAGCGAGGGCGGGCTTTTGGCTTGATGAAGGAGAATAAATCTATTATCGCACTTCCTAAAAAACAGGGACACTATTATGACCAACAATTCCGGCAGGGAGGCCCTCCAGCGCCTCCCTGCCGGCACCGGACGCCTTGCCGTCAAGAAACGCACGAATCCCAACCGGGACACCATCCGCCGTCACGAGGTAAGAGCAGGGCGAGGCTCAAAGATGTTATCTCTCGCCCGTTCCTCGCGTTCGCTCCCCACTCGAGATCGCAGAGGGCGAAGAGAGAAGAGAAGGGGGAAGGACTGCCGCCGGATCCTTTCTCTACGTCCTTAAGCGGGCTTGATCCCGCTGAAGGCGGGAGGGCGAGGGGCAGGGTGTTCAGGCTTTTCGGCCTTGTTGCACCCGGTCGAACAGAGGGAACACCCAGAACTTGAGGGCTGCGCCGATGAGGACCATGGCAAGGCTGAGGACCTGGCCCATGCTTAAAGGGCCGAGGACGAAGCCGAGCTGGGCGTCGGGGAGCCTGAAGAACTCGCAGAAGGTCCTGAAGGCACCGTAGAGAATAAGAAAGACCGCGAACACGTCGCCCTCGCGTTTCTTCCTGTCCTTGTAGAACCAGAGGATGACGAAAAGGAGAAGCCCTTCGAAGAAGGCCTCGTAGAGCTGCGAGGGATGGCGGGGGACGGCCCCGCCCTGAGGAAAGACCATGGCCCAGGGGACGTCGGCCGGTTTTCCGAAAAGCTCCCCGTTTATGAAGTTTCCCAGTCGTCCCAGGAAGATCCCGACGGGAGCCGCGGGGATGACGAGGTCCGCCATGGAACGGAAAGGAAGTTTCTTCCTTATTATTACAATGACCGCAGCGATGAATGCGCCGGCAAGACCGCCGTGGAACGACATGCCTCCATGCCAGACCATGAATACCTCGAGGGGGTTCGCGAGATAGAAACCGGGGTTGTAGATGACCGCATACCCCAGACGGGCGCCGACGATGAGCCCTATGATAAGATAGAAGTACAGGTCGTCCACCGCATCCCGGGAGATCTGAGGCTTTCTGCCCCCCCGGAGCTGGTACATGGTGAGCCCGTACCCAGCCAGAAACCCGAGGATGTACATAAGCCCGTACCATCGCATGGCAAAGGGACCTATTCTAAAGATGATGGGGTCGATATGGGGAAAGGAAAGCATGGTTGATATAGTCTCCTGGGAAACCAGGTAATGGGTTATGGGTTATGGGAAAAGAAGCTTCCCGCCCATCACCCATCACCCATTACCTATTACCTTTCTTCTATACACAATTCTCTCGTATCACCTTCCAGATGTCGGCTGCCTCTTTGAAGACTATCCCGGGGATGCCGTACCCTGCGGCCGCCGCGACATACTCGGGGATGTCGTCTATGTAGAGCACTTCGTGTCTCTCCAGCGAACGTGTCTCGAATATCATGTTGTAGATCTTTTCCTCGGGTTTCTTCGCGCCCACTTCAAAGGAGAGTATCCATTCATCCAAATGGTGTATTATGGGAAACCTCTCCATGACATAGGAAAAATGAAGCTCGTTCGTATTGCTCAGGAGGACTATGGGGTATCCCCTCTCCTTGAGGTAGAGGATGATCTCGCTGACCGCCGGGTCTTCCTCGAATATATCGTTCCATGCCTCCTTGAATTCCTCGATTTCCAGTTCAAGTTTATACTTCTCCTTGATCTTCCTGTAGAAATCCTTCGAGGACAGGCGGCCTTCCTCGTACGCGTTCACGAAGCCCTTCTCGTGATCGAAGAGATACCGGAAGATGTCGTCGGGCGTGAAGCGGTCCCTGACGAGGGAGGCCTCGTGGAGCTTCACAGCTATCTGCCGGTGTTCAAAGGGAAGGATCACGTTTCCCAGGTCGAAGACAAAGAGCTTAATCATAGGGAAATATCTTCACGGGGTGGAATTGCGCGTAGAGAGCGAGGGGGTCCGTAAGGTGCCGCCAGCCGGCTATATGGAGAAAACGTTTTCCGCTGAAACGCTTCGCAAGCAGTCCGATGCCGCGGCACATGAACCTGTCGCGCAACGCCATCTCGTCAGTATATGAAAAAGCGGCCACCCCCGAGCGGAAATAGAGGCCTGCCAGGACATTCTCCGTTCCCCTGCCCTCACGAGCCCCGAAGGCCAGGTTTTTCTCCACATTTTCGCGGCTTATGAGCTCGTCTATTCTCCGAAGCTTCGTCCAGGAAAAAAGGTCCATATCGACAGGATGCAGGCAGGCTCCTTTACGCCTGCAGTAGTCGTCGGCGATCATGAACTCCCGCGGGATATCCACGTAGGCGTAGAGGTCGTCCACATCGCCGGGCGAACAGGGGTATCCTTCGCTCCGCAGGGAATGAACGATGTCATCGATCCGTTTCCGGTAGACCTCGCCCATCGCCTGCCGGAAATGGAGACCGTAGGGGGACAATTCCAGGGTGATGACCTCGGGCACCAGTGCGTCGATCCATCTCCCGAGGACTTCGTCATTTCGCCTGTCCCGGTGGATGATCCCCAGCATGTAAAAGGAAGGGGGCGGAACTTCGTCGTCAGCACGCGCCATGGTTAAATTTACGCACGACGCCGGGGACGTTTCAAGGAAAATGTACAGGCCGCCGCGTCGTCACCCCTCCTTTTTCTGTTGTCAATTTCCCCGATGTATAATAGAATAACGTGCTGTCATACCTATGAAAACACCAATGAAAACGATACTCTGTATCCTGTGTCTTTTCTTTGCCGGTCAGGCTCTGGCGACAGACATGATCATCGGCGGTGACGTGACCCATACCGTGACCAAGGGCGACAACCTTTACCGCCTGGGCGCCAGGTACGGCGTTTTCTGGAAGAACATCGCCCGGGACAACGGCCTCGACGAGAAGCAGCCGCTCGTGGCCGGCACCGTCCTGAAACTGGACACGCGCAAGATCGTGCCCCGCCTGATAGACAACGGCATCATCATCAACATTCCCGACAGGACTCTCTATTTCTTTCACGACAAAGAACTGATGGCCCTTCCCGTCGGGCTCGGCGCCATCTTTCAGAATGAGTACAGTGACTGGAAAACTCCGGAGGGAAAGTTCCGCATAACGGAGAAGAGGAAAGACCCGATCTGGTACGTGCCCGAGTCGATCCAGATAGAATACGCACTGAAGGGCAAACCCGTCGAAGAGACCGTCCCCCCCGGACCGAAGAACCCGCTCGGGAGATACGCCATCAAAACGTCCCTTCCGGCGGTCCTCATTCACGAGACCATCTGGCCGGGGAGCGTCTACAGGTACATGAGCCATGGGTGCATACGGATGCTCAGGGAGCATATGGAGCAGCTCTTCCCCCTCGTGGAGGTGAACATGCGGGGCGAGATCATCTACGAACCGGTGAAGATCGCCCTAACGGAGGATGGGAGGATCTACGTCGAGGTCCGCACCGACGTCTACAGAAAACACCGTTCCATCAGGGATTATCTCACAAAGCTGCTTGAGACCCGCGGCGTCGCCGACAAGGTCGACTGGCAGAAGATAGACAAACTCATCAAGGACGAATCGGGGGTGGCCAAGGACGTCGGCCTTCACCCACCCAAGAACCCCTCCCCCAACGGGACCGCATCGAAGGCCGGTGTCACGGGCCGCTTCATCGACTACTTCAAGGGAAAGTTCAGGAAGACCGAAGAAGCCGGCCGGCCGAGGCTGTGAGGCACGTCACAGGTCACAGGTCTTTAAAACCATCGACACCCGCCGCACTCTACCCGATGAGCACTCGCTCTGCATCCTATAAGGTTCTTGCCTCAGACCTGAGACTCGAGGCCTGGGACGTGTTTTCGGTTTGCCATTATTTCTCTTTTCTCTTACAATAGACGCATGACGACACGATTGAAGAAGGATTCCCCCGACGGGAGGCTGGCTGCCTTCCTGACGCTCCAGAGGCTCATCCCGCAGGAACAGCTCGAAACAGCCCTGGAACTCCTGAAAACACGCGGCGGGTATCTCAGCGAGGTGCTCGTGAGCCGGGGGCTCATGGCGGAGGACGACGTGGCCTTCGCACTGTCGCAGGAGTTCGATGTTCCGCTCCTGTCATCACAGAACGGCTCCATGAGACCGTCCGACGACCAGGACCTCAAGAAGCTCATCCCGAAGCAGTTCGCCCTCAGGAACGTCATCCTCCCCTTCTCCCGCGACGGCAACGTCTTCACCTGCGTCATGTTCAACCCTCTCGACGTGATGCTCGTCGACGAGCTCAGGAAGATCACCGGCTGCGACATCAACACCGTCGTGGCGACCAAATCGGACATTCTGCGCGCCATTGAGGAATTCTACGACACAACGGTGATCACGCCGAAATTTCAGCAGCACGGCCACACCGTAAAAAGCCTCGAGCTGAGATCGCCCGACTCCGGGGACGATTCCATAGGCATAGAGGGTATTGTCGAGCGCGCGAAGGCCGCCCCGGTGGTAAAGCTCGTCGACCTCATGCTCTGGCAGGCGATCGATAAACGGGCCTCCGATATCCACCTCGAGCCCTTCGAGAACCAGATATCCCTGAGGTACCGCATCGACGGCAAACTTTACGAAATGGCCCCACCCCCGAAGCACCTTCATCCCCCCATCGTCTCCCGCATAAAGATCCTTTCGGGCCTCGACATAGCGGAGAAACGGCTTCCCCAGGACGGGACGTTCATGGTGAAACTCAAAGACCGCGCCATCGATCTTCGCGTCTCCGTGATACCAACCATCTACGGCGAGAAGGTGGTACTGCGCATACTCGACAGGACGGGAGTGGTCTTCGAACTCTCCGAGATGGGCTTCGAAGAGGAGGACCTCATAAAGCTCCGGTCGGCTATACTCAGCCCTTACGGGGTCGTCTTCCTCACCGGCCCCACGGGCAGCGGAAAATCGACGACGCTGTATGCCATCCTCCAGGAGATCAAGTCGTCGGAAAAGAACATCCTCACCGTCGAGGACCCCGTCGAATACAGGTTGGCCGGCATCAACCAGGTGCAGGTCAAACCCGAGATCGGGCTTACCTTCGCGTCGGCCTTGAGGGCCTTTCTGCGGCAGGACCCCGACATCATGCTCGTCGGCGAGGTCCGCGACCTGGAGACGGCGGAGATCTGCGTCCGCTCGGCGCTGACCGGCCACCTCGTGCTCTCCACGCTCCACACCAACGACGCACCGTCCGCCGTGACGAGGCTCATCGATATCGGCGTCGAGCCCTACCTGCTCGCACCAACGGTCCTTGCCGTCGTCGGCCAGAGGCTCGTGAGGAGGCTCTGCCCCGAATGCAAGGAGGCCTACAGGCCCACCACGAAGGACCTGGGCTCCGTTAAGCTCAACGCCGACGAGGTCTACCGGGCAAAGGGATGCCCCGCCTGCAACAATACCGGGTACCGGGGTCGGACCCTCATCGCCGAGATCATGTCCTCGTCGGAGGAGCTCAAATCCCTCATTACGCACGGCGTCTCCTACCAGAACATGCGCGAGACGGCCCGGAAACTGGGCATGACCACCCTCTACGAATCAGGCCTGAAAAAAGTCGAGAAGGGAATAACAAGCCTCGAAGAAGTAATGAGCGTAACGTTCGGAATCTAAAAGACCGTTTCAACAGCTTGAACAGCTTGAACCGCTTGAACGGAAAATGCAAAGGCAAGGGTTTTTCTTGTCTGCAACGCTCAAGCGGCTGACACGGTTCAAGCGGTCTTTTAGTCTACCTTGACTATCTCGTACGTTCTCTTGCCGCCGGGGGCGTTGAAGTTGACTTCGTCGCCGACGGATTTGCCCATGAGGGCCCTGCCGAGGGGGGATGTTATTGAAATGGTGCTCCTCTTGATGTCTGATTCGTAGGGACCGACGATCCTGTACAGGGACTCTTCGTCGGTGTCAAGATTGACGAGCGTTACCGTGCAGCCGAACGCTACCGTCTCGCCATCACCCTTCCTCACGTCGACGATCTCGGAATTTCTCAACTGTTCCTCGATCTCCGCAACCCTCTGCTGGAGGAACTGGAATTCCTCCCGGGCGGCATCGTACTCGGCATTTTCCGAAAGGTCGCCGTGCTCCCTTGCCTCCTCTATGGCCTTGAGGATCTGGGGGCGTTTCACGGCGAGCATGTTCTCATGCTCCTTCTTCAATGCTTCGTAGCCTTCACGGGTGATTGGTACCTTCATTGACGCTCCGATTATTTTGCGATGGCTTTAAAGACTACCTGAGGCGGGGCAAATTATCAACAGATTTGTGTCAGCATCCGCTTCACCTCTTCTGACACCCCCGGGGACGGGCTCGGAAGAGGGGCGGGAGACGGCGGAAATAGAGGAAAAAAACCTTGACAAGATATGGAGTTACAAGTATAAATGACTAAAGTGGTAAAAGGTGTAAAAAGGTGGGAGATTGTTCGCAGGACGCTACGAATACTCGATCGATGACAAAAGCAGGGTAAGCATCCCGGCGAAGTTCAGGGAAGCTCTCGGGCAGAGCTTCGACCTCAGGCTCATCCTCACCAACCTGGACGGCTGTATAGTCGCTTATCCCTACCAGGAGTGGCTGGCCATCCAGGACAAGGTTTCCGGCGCGGGCCCTATCCGAAAGGAGGCGCGGGCTTTTCTGCGTTATTTCTATTCCGGGGCATCGGAGTGCCCCATCGACAAGCTGGGACGGATCCTCATCCCCCAGGCACTGAAGACGGACGCGCACATTCAGAAGAATGTCGTCATCATCGGGGTAGGGAAGAAGATAGAGGTCTGGGCAAAAGAGAAATGGGAGGAACTGGTCAAGCTGGCCACCGCCGACCCCGATCAGATAGCTGATATCGTATCGGAACTCGGTCTTTGAGCGGCCAGGAACACATAGCCATTCTTTCCCGGGAAGTATGTGAAAACCTGATCGGCACCGGATGCGAGGTCTTCGTCGATGCCACCGTTGGCGGAGCGGGACATTCCATCGGCTTGCTGGAAAGATACAGACAATTACATATCATCGGTATTGATAGAGATAAGGAAGCACTCGACCGGGCAGAGGAAACCCTCAAAGGGTATAGCAGCCGGGCAACACTACTGAGGGGGAACTTCAGGGACTTGAAGCAGATACTGGGGGGGATCGGGGTGACGTCCATAGACGGCATCCTTTTCGATCTCGGTATATCAAGCTATCAGCTGGCTGCGGGGCGGGGCTTCAGCTTCAACGACGACGAGGAACTCGACATGAGAATGGACGTGAGGGACGTCCTCACCGCATATGAGATCGTGAACTCCTTCCGGCAGGACGAGATCGCCCGGATCCTCTATGAATACGGAGAGGAATGGCAATCGCGCAGGATAGCGAAGGCCATCTTCGACAGCCGCAAAAAGGGCAGGATCCGCACGGCGCGGGAGCTCGCCGGCATCGTTGCCTCCGTCAAGAAGAAGACGGGGAAGATACACCCGGCCACGAAGACCTTCCAGGCGCTCAGGATCGCCGTCAACGACGAGCTGGGGAGCCTCTCGGAAGGGATGGACGCGGCCGTCGACCTCCTTGCCCGCGGCGGCAGGATAGGAATAATAACATTCCATTCCCTGGAGGACCGGATGGTGAAACAGCGTTTCCGCGGCGATCCAGCCCTGACCGTGTTGACACGGAAGGCTATCAGGCCGGGGATCGAGGAGATAAGAAAGAACCCGCGCTCGCGAAGCGCCAAGCTTCGTGTTGCAGAAAAAAACTGACGGGGGCCCAATGCACAGACCAAAAAAGATATATATCGAGTCACCGGGGGACGCGCTCTTCTCGAGCGTGAGGCCGCTCCTTTTCCTCGGGTTCATCATGGTCTTCGTTCTCGTTGTCAGCTACTTCCTCGTCAGTGCTCATAACCGCGCCCGGCAGGACCTCATCGAAACGCTCACGATGGAGCGTGAATTGAGGCAGACCCATCAGAAGCTGAAAACGGAGATGGCGGGCATTACGCAATCGAGACTCCTGGCGCTCAAGGCCAAGGAGCGCCTGGGGCTTACAAAACCAAGTGAGGAAGAGGTTCTCGTGTTGAAATGAACAAGCAGGCGATCAGGAAAGCCTTCTTCGTGTGCGCATCCATCGGGCTCGCGTATGCCGCGCTGGCTTTCAATGTCCAGGACATGTTTTCCATGAAAAGGACCTACGAGACATCGGTGAAGAAAGCTCCCAAAAGTCTGAACGTCGCCGTCCCCGGGGCACGGAAGGAACCACCCCGGCAGGTGCCGGTCATCACGGGGAGTGATCCTTCCTTTGAACCGTCGCTGCTTATCGCCGTTCCCATCGTCGCCTATGCGATCAGGGAGGGAATGGTGGAGAAGGACGGCATGGTCCTCGTGAAGAGGACGGGAAACGCTTCTTCTGTCTATCTCAAGAAACCCCTCGACATCCTGAAGGACAGGGACAGGGAGGGTTTGAGGACCCTGGCGCGGATAATCGGCAGAAAGAACATGGAGACCTTCCTGATCAGGGAAGGAGTGAAGCTTCCCGACAGGTCACTCACCTTCGACCCCCTGGCAGGCACCGGATACAGCGTGGACGGCAAGACGCTCACGGCGCTCTACAACAAGTATGTCGATGCCGGCTTCGACATCCTGATGCCCTTCGCCAGCGGGGGACTTGAGGTCTCGCGCAAGGCCGGGGGGTTCGCGGTAGGAAAGGCCCAGGAGGAAAAGAGGGCACAGGCCGGGCGGGACAGCGCCGCGTGGACGATGCCGGACCTCGGCGGTCTTTCAATGAAGGCCGCCCTCGACAGGATATCGACGAAAGGACAGGCGATACGCATCTACGGGTCCGGTGTCGTCACCGACCAGTACCCCAGGCCGCGGGAGCGGGTCGAGAAGGACACCCGGTGCATTCTCTACGGGAGGACATACCAGAAGTGAGATTAAGCGAGCTCATACGGGGCATGAAGAAGACCGCCGTGACCGGTGATACATCCCTCGAGATAACGGGCGTCACGAAGGATTCCCGGAACGTCTCCGAGGGCTCCCTCTTTTTCGTTACCTCCGCCAGCGACGCGTATCTGGATGACGCCCTGGAACGCGGGGCGCGCGCCGTGGTCACCGACGGAGACGTTGACCGTCCCTTTGGATGCGTCGTTCGCGTCGAGGATGTCCCGCGGGCCCTTGGTGAGGCCGCTTCGAAGTTTTACGGCCATCCTTCCCGCAAGATGCATGTCACGGGCATCACGGGAACCAACGGCAAGACGACAACGACCTATCTCATTGAGTCCATACTCGAGGCGGCGGGCAGGAGACCCGGCGTCATCGGCACCATATCCTACCGTTACGCCGGCAGGACCCTCGCGGCACCCAACACCACCCCCGGCGCCAGCGAGACGAACGCGCTCCTCCGCGACATGCTCGATGCCGGAATAACCCACGTGATCATGGAGGTCTCCTCCCACGCACTCCACCAGGCGCGCGTTGAGGGCATCGACCTCGATGTCGCTATATTTACCAACCTTACCCACGACCATCTCGACTATCACGGCGACTTCGAGAGCTACAAGGCCTCAAAAAGACTTCTCTTCGAAGACTACCTCGCAAGAAGCCGGAAGAAGAAAAGATACGCCATAATGAACATCGACGATCCCTCCATACGGGACCTTGCCGTCGCCTCGCCGGTGACGATGCTTTCCTACAGCACGCGGGGTTTCGCGGACGCCTGCCTGTCGAGCTGCTCCGAGAGCATCGACGGCCTGACACTCACCATATCCCTTCCGGGGAAGAAGATCCCCATCGTCTCACCTTTAATCGGCATGTTCAATGCCTCCAACATTCTTGCCGCATCATTGTCAGGTCACGTAACAGGCGTATCGCCTCAGGCGATAAAAGAGGGAATCGAACGGCTGGGAGGCGTCCCGGGAAGACTGGAACGCGTGGCGAACGACAGGGGCATTTCCATCTTTGTCGACTACGCCCACACCCCGGACGCGCTCGAAAACGTCCTTAGCCTGCTCAGAAGGCTCAAGAAAGGGAGACTCATCGTGGTCTTCGGTTGCGGGGGGAACAGGGACACCGCGAAGAGACCCCTCATGGGCGCCATCGCCGCGCGCTTTGCCGACGAGGTGATCGTCACCTCCGACAACCCGCGCAACGAGGATTCGCTCAAGATCATCGAGGACATCAGACGGGGCCTCGAGGGCAAGGCGGCGCGGATCATCGAGGACAGGCGCGAGGCCATCTTGGAAGGCATCGGGGCGGCGAGACCCGACGACGTCGTGCTTGTCGCAGGCAAGGGACACGAGGATTACCAGATCATCGGCGGAACCACCCTTCACTTCAGCGATCGCGAAGTAATTGAGGAGTCTCTCCATGTGGCGACTTGAGGATATCGTGAAGGCGGTGGGAGGAACGGTCCTGAAGAAAGGAAAGGAGGTGTTCACGGCCATATCGACGGATTCCCGGACGATCGGGAAAGGGGAGCTCTTCATCCCCCTTCTGGGCAGGTCCTTTGACGGTCACGCGTTCATCGGCGCGGCGCTCAAGAGGTCGGGGGGAGGAACGCTGTGCCGGGCGGACAGTCCCGTGTCGCTTGCGGACGCCGACGGGACGGTCATTCTCGTGGAGGACACCAATCAGGCGCTCCTCGACCTGGCCCGTTTCAAGAGGAACACCCTTTCGGGCGCCTTCATCTCGATCACGGGAAGCAACGGCAAGACAACGACGAAAGAGATCCTTGCCGCCATGATGAAGAAACGCTACGGCGTCCACATCAACGAAAAGAACCTGAACAACCTCATCGGGGTCCCGATGAGCATCCTCTCCATTGCCGGCGACCCCGACATATGCATCCTGGAGCTGGGCACGAACACACCCGGCGAGATAAGGAAGCTCGCCGTGACGACCGACCCCGATGCCTCCCTCATCACGAACGTGAACCCCTCCCACCTCGAAGGGCTCGCGTCGCTCGAGGGCATCCTCGAGGAAAAGCTCGACCTCTTCCGGTACACGAGGGAAGGCGGGAAAATATTCGTAAACGTCGACGATCCCGGCATAGCCGGCCGCTGGCGCGGTCCCGGCAGGACGGCCGTCACCTTCGGCATCGACAATGACGCCGACTTCCGCCTTGCCGTCCGGGAGGACCTCGGCTGGGAAGGCTCCGATGTCATCATCACCTCCCCGGCGGGGACCATAGAGGCGCGGACCTCTCTCCTCGGCAGGCACAACCTTTACAATATCCTTGCCGCGGCGGCGGTAGCCTCGACCATGGGGGTCGAGGGAGAGCTCATTGCCGGGGCTATCGGGGAGTTCGTTTCCTACGACAAGAGATTCCAGCCCGCGATGAGTTCGAAGGGCTACGTCATCATCGACGACACATACAACGCCAACCCCTCGTCGATGAAGTGGGCCATAGGCACCCTTGCCGCTCTGCCCGCGGCGGGGAAGAGGGTTGCCGTCCTCGGGGGGATGAAGGAGCTCGGCGACGAGAGCGCCCGGTACCACAGGGAACTCGGGGCGTATCTCAGGGAGGCGGAGCTCGGGCTGATCGTCCTTCTCGGTGAAGAGACGAAGGACACCATGGCGGAGCTCAGTGGAGCACCGGCAGCGCATTTCGACGGCAAGGAAGACCTCATCGGCTACGTGGCGTCGCAGGCAGGACCGGGCGACACGATCCTGGTGAAAGGGTCCCGGGCATTCAGGATGGAAGATATCGTGGAGGCGCTGAAGTAATGCTGTATTATCTCCTCTACCAGCTGCACATGAAGATCTCCGGGTTCAACGTCTTCCGGTACATAACCTTCAGGACGGTCCTGTCCATACTCACGGCGCTCATTATCAGCTTCATCCTTACGCCGTACGTTATCAGAAAGTTCCACGACTGGAAGATCCGGAGCGGCAAGCGCGAGGACGTTCCGGACCGCCATGAGGCAAAGAAGGAGACGCCGACGATGGGAGGGTTCGTCATTCTCATCGCCACTATGATCCCGACGCTTCTCTGGGCCGACCTCACCAATTATTACATATGGGTCGTCAGCTTCTCGCTGGTGTCCTTCGGGGCGATCGGCTTCATGGACGACGTGAAGAAGCTTAGAGGGGAAAAGGGAAAGGGCATCTCGGGACGGACGAAACTGGGTTTGCAGATATTCTTCGGCCTCTGCATCGGTGCGCTCATCTTCTTCAAGTACGGGTTCGTCACGCAGCTCACCGTACCCTTTTTCAAGAACCTCCGGCCCGACCTGGGTGTCTTCTACATCGCCCTGTGCATCTTCATCATCGCCGGGACATCCAATGCCGTGAACCTTACCGATGGCCTCGACGGCCTGGCCATCGGCCCCGTCCTCACCGTCTGCTCCACGTTCATGCTCTTTTCCTATCTCGTGGGCAACGTGATCTTCGCGCAGTACCTCCAGATATTCTACGTGAAGGGCGCCGGGGAGCTAACGGTCCTGTGCGGGGCCATGCTCGGCGCCGGCATCGGGTTCCTCTGGTACAACGCCCACCCGGCCGAGCTTTTCATGGGGGACACGGGCTCGCTCTCCCTGGGTGCGGCGCTCGCAACGATAGCCGTCATCATCAAGCAGGAATTCCTCCTCGTCATCGCCGGCGGGATCTTCGTCCTGGAAACGCTCTCCGTCATCATCCAGGTCTACTCCTTCAAACTGAGGGGCAAGAGGGTCTTCCGCATGGCGCCCATCCATCATCATTTCGAGCTGAAGGGATGGAACGAGGAAAAGATAGTGGTACGCTTCTGGATCATCTCGGTGATCCTTGGATTGATTGCGTTGAGCACGCTGAAATTGAGGTAAGATGGACATACCTGACCGCATATTGATCGTCGGACTCGGTGCCTCCGGGATAGCCGCGGCACGGTTCCTTTCCCGGAAGGGAAAGACGATCGGACTCGCCGACGAAAAGAGCGCGGCCGAACTGGCCGGGCCCCTCACGGACCTCGAAGGCATTTCCTTTACCGGCCACTTCGGGCCCCACCGCACCGAGGACTTTGCCTCCTATCCCCTCATCGTGCTCAGCCCGGGCGTCGACAGCGAACTCCCGGTCCTGAGGCACGCGCTCGAGGCAGGCGCACGTGTCATCGGAGAGATGGAGCTCGCCGCGTCCTTCATCGACGAACCCGTCATAGCCATCACCGGCACCAACGGCAAGACGACAACGACCACCCTCATCGGTGAGATCTTCTCGCGGGCGTTCGGCGGGGTCTTCGTGGGAGGCAATATCGGAAATCCCCTCATCAACTACGTCACCGAGGGTGTAAAGACCTCACACGTCATCGTCGAGGTGAGCAGCTTCCAGCTCGAGACCATAGAGACCTTCAGGCCGGCGACGGCGGTGCTTCTCAACATCACCGAGGACCACCTGGACCGTTACCGCAGCTACGACGAGTACAGGCGGGCGAAATACCGCATCTTCGATAACCAGGGGAGCGGGGATTTCGCGGTCGTCAGGAAGGGGCTCGACGTCATCATGAAGGGGACCCCTCGGGTCCTCTCCTTCTCGGTGTCGGAGGAGCTCGACGAGGGCGCCTTCTCGAAGAACGGAAGGCTTCATGTCAGGC
>LVAA01000018.1 GCA_001603955.1 Syntrophobacterales bacterium Delta_02
GGAATCATGGCGACAAGATGCTCGACGAAAAAAAGTAAGGCGGCAACGGCTGTGAAAGCGGAAACGAAGAAGGCAGTGAAAGCACCAGCGAAGAAAACTGCTCCCGCGAAAGCGAAACCGGCAGCGGCAAAACCCGCGGTGAAGAAAGCTGCTCCCGCGAAAGCGAAACCCGCAGTGAAGAAAGCACCAGCGAAAAAAGCTGCTCCCGCGAAAGCGAAACCGGCAGCGGCAAAACCCGCGGTGAAGAAAGCTGCTCCCGCGAAGGCGAAACCGGCAGCAAAGAAAGCACCGGCAAAGAAGGCAACGGCGGCGAAGGCGAAAGCTGCGGCTTCGACAACGGCAGCGAAGAAACCGGCAGCGAAGAAAGCACCGGCAAAGAAGTAAAAAAAGGGGGGCATCCATGGCGACAAAAGGTGTAGCAGCAAAAGCAAAACCAGCGGTGAAGAAAGCTGCTCCCGCGAAGGCGAAACCGGCACCGGCAAAAGCCGTGAAAAAAGCTGCTCCCGCGAAGGCGAAACCTGCGGCGGCGAAAGCCGTTAACAAGAAGGGGACCAGGTACTCGTGCAGCGTGTGTGGGCTCGTCGTTTCCGTGGATACCGTGTGCAACTGTGTCGAGCTTTGCGATCTTGTGTGTTGCTCGAAACCGATGCAGGTGTTGAAGAAGTAAGACTTTAGAGTTCGTCAGTTATATTTTCGTGTCATTATCTGCCGGCACCGTATCGATGTTTTTTCGTGCCGAGACGAGAGACGTGTCCTCTTTGGGGTTCCTGTTGATCCCACGGACGACTTCGCACAGCTTTGCGTGAATGGACTCGCGGTATCTCTCAGCCATGTTGACGGTATCCCGGTCCCATTTGTGTACGCTGACGAATCTGGCGAGCGCGTCGACGTATTCAGAGATGACCTGGAGCTGTACCTCCACGAGCCCGGGGTTCGAATAATAGAGGACCGTCCTGTGATAGGTGTCGGATATCCTCGCGCATTCATGTTCCCATAATTTGCTCTTTGACCGAAGCCCGAAGACCTCGTTGTTGAGTGATTCCATTCTTTCCTGCAGCCGGTCGATCTCCGTCATTTTTTCCTTGATGACCCGCTCTCTCTGCGTACGCTCGTTCTCAAGATGACGGATCTCGGTTGCGTACTCCTTCCTTACCTCCTTCCTGATAACGGCCTTCGTCTTTGTGTAATTCGCGAGGGTCTCCAGCGCTCTTTCCCTGATGTTTTGGAGTTCCCGGGCTGCAGCAGCTTCACCGGGTTGAACCTCCACGGCGCACCTGGCCCTTTCACGGGCAGTTTCCCCTTTCTTCCTGTCTATCGGGTCCCACCCCGCATGATCGGTCATCTCTTTGGTCGTCCCCCTCGATGTGTCCCGCAGCCATCCGGTCAGGACCCGTATCACACAGGCCTTCACCGGATGGGCGATGTATGTCTGAAAGATAGCACTGCCTCGACCTGATTATGTACCTCAGCCCCTCGGATACGATGGCCTTTTTCTTCACGAGGAATTCCCGGTAACTGATGACGCGCAGGAAGCCGTCATTCCCATCGTAGATCTCGACGAACTTATCCGTGTAACCTATGGTGCGCTGAAAGATATTTCGTATGGACCATTCGAGATAGGTGGAGAACCGCATGTCTATATGCTCGGCGTGGTCATACTTCATCAATGCCTGGAAGATCCCGATCAGTCCCGTCTGCTGAAGGTCATCATCATCGAACACGGGGCTGAGAGCACTGTATTTTCTGGCTATCGCCATGATCCTGGGCCGGTAGAGTTCCCAGAAGAGGAAAATGACGGACTCATACCGGTCTTCAGGATGGTCGGCGGGTGACTGCGACCAGCGGCGATAAAGCTCATCGACCTTTTCGTTCCTGTCGTACTTGCTCCTGTCGGAGGGGACCCGGGATCTAACGGTCTCCTTTATGGAAAGAGCCGTAACGCTGAGCCGGACCGGTGTCTCCGAAAGATCGGTCGCGGGATGAAGGCCCTTGTTATTTATAACGAACCGGTTGTCTGACATATTCAATACGTTTAACATCAGGGTCGCGTCAGGAGGGACTTTCCGGCACGCGCCCCGGACCTGAGATATCTCTTGATCCCTGGAGTGACTGCGAGCCGCCCCCGACTCGCCCATACCTTACATGGCCACTCGAAAAGTTGTCAACAAGAAATACACGAGTCTGCCCATTTGTATCGTGATGCCTGCCGGTGCCATCTTTTTCGCAGCCGTTGTTCGATGTGAAGGGTGGGAAACAAAGGAATCTCTGGAGAACCGGCGAAGAGGTTTGCCGTACATACCGACACCCCCGCCGCGAGCGGGATCGCCGCGGGAGGGAGGTTACCTGTCGGCGGGTTTCACCGCGTTGCCGTCACCGTATCCCCGTATGGTGATCTCGACGAAAGAGGACTTCGGTCCGGTCACGAGGGCGCTCATGGGTTCATCCACCCGGGCGATCTCCTTCAGCCGGGTCATGAGTTCAGCGAGGGCTGCGGTGTCGATCCATCCCGAAACTTTCGTGACGTTATCCGCCGTGCTCTCCTCGATCCTTGTCGCTCCCAGGGAACGCATGATCGTCCTCGCCTGGATCGCGGTCTGACGGGGATCCTCCGACATCATGGCGACGCGGCTTCGGACATCGGGCACCGCGGCGCGCGCGGGAGCCATGGGTGCAGACCCCGCCGCCCCGCCCTTCTCTTCCATCGCCGCCGTGCCCCTCGTCTTGACGCGCCCCGCCTCGGGTGGCGGAGGGACCTTCGAATAGGACGCGACGTCGTCTCGAAGCCGTTCGGGGCTCGACGCCTTTTCCGAAGCCACGGGGGGTTGCGGAGCGACTTTGTAGGCCCGGGCCGGCGGCGCCTGTGCGGCGATGTCGGGTGCGGGTGCCGTTGGAGGCGGACCAGCGGCTTCTTTCTTCAGGGTCTGTGCCGTCGGAGGTGCGGGTCCGGGAGGGACGGATCCGGGCCTTCTCTCGGCCGGCGCTTCCTTCTTTACGGCCGGCGCCGCTTCCTTCTTCGCCGCAGGCGGCACGGTTTCCACCGCAGGAGGAACCGCAAAAGGCCTTTGAAGGTTTGTCGTTTCGTGCAGGGTCGATCTGAAAACGTAAACGGCCAGGACCACGATGAAGACGGTTGCCAGTGCCTGCACGGGAATCTTTATGTGGAGGGGGAAGAAAAGCCTGCGCAGGAAACCTGCTTTTGTTTGCTTCTCTGCCTGGATCCGTGACATTATCTTCTCTGTCAGTCCCGGCGGCGGATCGATCTCGTCCAGTCCGGCGAGTATCGCCCGCGTCTTCCTCAGGTCTTCAAGTTTGTGAAGACAATCGGGGCACGTCGAAAGATGTTCCTCGACGATCTCGCGCTCCGCGGGTTCGAGATAACCGTCAAGATAGGCGGTGAAACGATCCTCTATATCGCCGCATCTTCTCATAGGTCACCGAGCACTTTCTTCAGGCTTTCCTTAAGGGCATTGCGTGCTCTCGAAAGCCGGGATTTCACCGTCCCGTCGGGTATGCCGAGCATCCCGGTGATCTCTTCGTAGGAGAACCCCTGAATGTCCCTGAGAACGATGATCTCACGGTGTTCCTTTTCGAGGCTGTTGATGCAGCCCTGGACCTTTTCCTGGGTTTCCTTTCGCACAAGTCCATCGAGGGCAGGAGTCTCCCGGGAGGGCGGATCGAAACGAGGACCGTCTTCTCCCCGGACAGGCGGATCGTCGAGACTCACGGGTTCATGGAACGCCTTGCTGCCTGTCTGACGGATGCGGTTCCTGGCGTGGTTCACCACGATGCCGTAAAGCCAGGTCGAGAATTTGGCCTCGCCCCGAAAATGCTTTATCGTTCTGTACGCGGAGAGAAAAGCCTCCTGCACAACGTCGCCTGCGTCGTCGTAATCTCCCGTCATGCGGTATGCGATGTTGAACATTCTTTTCTGATGTCTTCTCACCAGGACCTCGAAGGCCGCCGGTTCACCTTCCTGGCACAGGGCGACGTACTGGGCGTCCTCATCCCTGTCCCGCGGCCGCCCTTCCATGGTATGGGACAGTCCGGCAGGCCCTTTTGTTCCGTCCCTGGCTATCAGGTGTGCCATGCTGTGCCATATGAGTGCGATGGTTTTCATTCGGCCGCGATGTGATGAGGTAGATTTTTCTGATGTTTTACAGCACCCCGACGTCGATTGCAAAGAAAAAAGATCGCCGGCGGACCGGAAGGCCTGAAAGCCCTTAAGAGATGAGATGTTTGTCCGATGATACTATTACCGGCAGAGCAGGTCCTGCGGGAATCCCTGGAGGTTTGGGGCAGTGATAACAGATTTTGCAAAAAGGCTCGAGACGGTCATCAACTTCATTCCCCCCATTCCCGTTGTCATTGTCGAACTCCTGAAGGCGCTCGACGACGAGAACGCGAACATGAACGACATCGCGAGGATAATCGCAAAGGACCCGCCGATGAGCATGAACGTTCTCAAGGTGGCCAATTCCGCGTTCTATCGCCTCACGAACAAGGTTGCCACCGTGCAGCACGCCGTGCGGATGCTGGGCGTGAAAGAGCTGGGAATGATCTGCGTTTCCTGCGGGGCGTATCAGGCGCTCAAGCCCCCGACGGACACGGCAACCTTTGACCTGAACGAGTTCTGGAAACACTCTGTCGCGACCGGTGTCATCTCGAAGAAGATCTGCGCGGAACTGGCCGTCGGCGACAAGAACACGATATACTTCGGCGGTCTCCTCCATGATATCGGCAAGGTGGTGCTTGACCGTTTTGCCCACGAGGTCTACAAGATCGTCATTCAGGTCACGCACGAGGAATGTCTTCCCATGATCGAGGCTGAAAAGAGGATCATCGGCGAGTCGCACGACACCATAGGCGGGATGATCATGGAAAGGTGGAAATTTCCCTTCACCCTCGTTGATGTGGCGCGGTACCATCACGCCATTTCCCTTTGCCCCGAAGAGACGCGCGCGACGGTCGCCGTATGCTCCCTTGCCGACGAACTGGCACGGGTAAGGTACTTCGGTTTCGGCGGCGACAGAAGCGGTATCGTCCTCGAAGAGACGGAGGCCTTCCGGGCCCTGCACGATGTTTCACCCTCCATCGCGAACGTGGACGTATTCAGACTTCTTTGCGATCTCGAGGCGGTTGACGAGGAGATCGTCGAGATGGAAAAGATACTGACAACCTGAAAAAATGTTCAAGGTTCAAAGTTCCAGGTTCCAGGCTAAAGACTTTCACGGTGATCGGGGAGCAGCTGATAGGACCTATAGGACTAGGACCAATAGGACATATAAGACCAATAGGACCTGGACTGTCCCATTAGTCCTATAGTGTCCCATAGGCCCTATATGTCCCATAGGTCCTATAACTCCTATAACTCCTATCCCCCCTGTTTTTTGCTGGTGAAATACCGGGGACTGCGTGATAGAATGAGGCTCAAATACTATCAGACAGGAGAAGACACCATGGCTATCCGAAAAGGAAAGACACAGAAGGCCCTGATCCGCTGTGCTGGCTCTCTTCTGCTGGTCGCCCTCTTTTTTCTTTGTGCCTGCAATGTCGCCTATCTCGAGAAGTTTGCCGAGTTCGACGCGCACCAGGGGAACTACGAGGAGGCGGTGCAGGACCTCACGAAGGCCATCCGCTACGCGCCGAGAGATCCCGTGCCCCGGGCGGCGCGCGGGTATCTCTACGAGAAAATGGGGAGGCATGACGAAGCCATTGCCGATTACACGAAGGCCATCGAGCTCGACCCAACGGACGACGAGCTCTATCTCGTGCGGGGCATCGCCTATTCCCTCAAAGGGGATGGAGACAGGGCGATACTCGACTACTCGACAGCCATCGAGATAGATCCGAGCAACAACGATGCCTATTTCAATCGCGCCCAGGCCTGGGAGACGAAAGGGAACGGCGAGCAGGCCGTGAAGGATTACCAGGCAGCGGCCCGCCTCGGCAACCCCCGCGCCCAGGGGGTCCTGTCGGCGAGAAAGGTAGCCTGGTAGAGGCGCAAACGAGTGGGCGCCAGGGCCGCCTGACGAGTCGGCACTTTGTGCCTAACGGGTCGGTGCTGAGGCGCCTAACGGGCACACGAGTATACAGGGGAATAGTTCCTGCGTATATTCTCTTAGTCTCTACCCCGTCCGCCCGTTTGCCCGAAGGGCAGACCCGTCCACTCTTTTGGTGCGTCAGCACCGACACTCCGGGCGCAGACGCGTAAGCGGTGTTTGGAACTTTTCCCCACCCTCCCGTGTCTCATCACGAAGAATGAAAACAGCGATCCCAAGGAGGTTGTCCATGAAAGGTGTTTCGGTCTTTGTTATTCTCTTTGCCGTTATCTGTTCGGTCCTGTTCTTGCCGGGGTTTTCGCACGCGCAGAAACCGGAGGATGGCGACAAGACACTGTCCCCGTATTTTTTCGTGAAAAGTGACGATCCCAATCTCGACCGGCTGCCGCTCAAGTCAACGTCCGCCGTCGCGAACATCTCCGGTGTCATTGCCGATGTCGTCGTGACCCAGGTGTATAAGAACGAGGGCAAGAAGGCCCTCGAGGCGATCTATGTTTTTCCCGCCTCCACCCGGGCTGCCGTGTACGGTATGAAGATGGTCATCGGCAAACGCGTCATCGAAGCAAAGATCAAGAAGCGGGACGAGGCCCGCAGGGATTACGAAGACGCGAAGAAGCAGGGCAAGAGCGCGTCCCTTCTCGAGCAGCAAAGACCGAACGTTTTCCAGATGAACGTCGCGAACATCATGCCTGGTGACGAGATACGGGTGGAGTTGAAGTACACGGAGATCCTCGTCCCGACGGACAGGATATATGAGTTCGTCTATCCCACAGTGGTCGGCCCACGCTATTCGAACAAGCCCGCCGACGGTACGCTGCCTTCCGAGAAATGGGTGCAGAACCCTTATCTCCATGAGGGAGAGAAACCGACGTACGCATTCGACATGACCGTCAACGTCGCGGGCGGTATGCCCATCAAGGAACTGGCCTCCACTTCCCACAAGGTCAATACCGCCTTCAACGGTCCCGCAAATGTAAAGGTTACCCTCGACAGGTCGGAGAAGAAGGGCGGCAACAGGGACTACATACTCCGGTGGCGCCTTGCAGGGGACAGGATCCAGTCCGGACTTCTCCTGTATCCGGGCGAAAAGGAGAATTTCTTCCTTTGCGTGCTGCAGCCCCCGAAGAAGGTGAAGAGCGCACAGATACCGGGCAGGGAGTACGTCTTCGTTGTCGACGTTTCCGGTTCCATGCACGGTTTTCCTCTCGACATATCGAAAAGGCTTCTCAGGAGCCTCATCGGTAACCTCCGTCCCACGGATACGTTCAACGTCCTCCTCTTCTCGGGTGGATCGAGGCTCATGTCCAAGAGATCTCTCCCGGCAACGAAGGAGAACGTGGACAATGCCATCAACGTCATCGACCGCCAGCGCGGCGGAGGCGGCACGGAGCTTCTCCCGGCACTCAACCGCGTTCTCACGCTCCCGAAACCTGAGAACTATTCCAGGAGCATCATCGTCGTCACCGACGGTTACGTGAGGGTCGAGGAAGAGGTGTTCGACCTTATCCGTACACACCTCAATGATGCCAACGTGTTCGCCTTCGGAATCGGCAGCTCGGTGAACCGTCACATCATCGAGGGCATGGCCCGCGTGGGCATGGGCGAGCCCTTCGTCATCACGAAGCCTGCGGACGCCCCGGCCCAGGCTGACCGTTTCAGGGAAATGATAGAGTCACCGGTCCTGACGAAGGTCAAGGTGGGCTTCAAGGGGTTCTCCGCCTATGACGTGGAGCCTGTTTCCATCCCCGACGTCCTCCCGGACCGCCCGGTGATGGTCTTCGGCAAATACAAGGGAGAAGCGAAAGGGACCATAACGGTGACAGGCGTTTCGGGAAGCGGAAGATTCACGGAATCCATCAACGTGGCGACCGTGAAACCCTTGAAAGAGAACCTGGCGTTGCGGTACCTCTGGGCGCGCCATCGTATAACCCTTCTGTCCGATTACAACAGGCTCCATTCCAGCGACAAGCGCGTGAAGGAAGTGACCGACCTCGGTCTTGCCTACAACCTGCTGACGGCCTACACCTCTTTCGTGGCCGTTGACAACGAGGTCAGGAACACGGGAGAAAAACCCGAGACGGTGAACCAGCCCCTGCCGCTGCCGCAAGGCGTTTCCGACTATGCGGTGGGGTCCGGTATGATGAACACGATGGCCCTGGCCCCGCCTCTTCCGTCCCAGTACCCGCGCCCGGGCTGCATGGGAATGGCTCGCACTGAAGAGGCCCCGATGAAGGGTAACGCGAAGCGGAAGGCCGCCGCCGGTCCCAGGGTCTCCCTCGGTGACGTGACGGTTTCGGGCGGCGTCGCGAAACAGGCGGCACTGGAAACCCTGCGGAAGATCGAAGGCGACATTGCGGCATGTTCCGCTGGCATCGCCGGCCCCGTCTGTTATGTCGTAACGCTGACAGTGAATGCCGATGGCACGGTGAAGGACGTGAAGTTCAAGGATGGGAAGAACGATTCTCCGGAGCAGTGCATAGGGGCACTCATGAAACAGCTCAAATTCACGGCGACCCGGGACGGCAAAGAGGCCTCCGTAACGGTGACGGTTCTCGTCACGCCCTGAGTCTGACAGTCACTCCATGCAAGGCCGGGTCGTCATATCCGGCCTTGCATGTTGCATTTACCTCCCGCCGCGTGGTATTTATTATCCATTATGATCAAGGAATGGGAACTTCTTGAATCCAAGGTCGACAAAGACTACCGCGTGTTCCGGATACAATCGCAGCTCGCCGTATCTCCGCGAACGCAGAAGGTGGGCAAGTTCTACACCATCGATACCCGCGATTGGGTCAATGTCGTACCCGTCACACCCGAAGGCCGGATAGTCATGATCAAGCAGTACCGGCACGGGTCCAAGGAGGTAACCCTCGAGATACCGGGCGGGCTCGTGGATGAGGAAGACCCCCGCGAGGCGGCGCAACGGGAATTGCTGGAAGAGACGGGATACGCCGGAGACAGGGTCGAGTTCCTCGGATTCGTGAACCCCAACCCTGCCATATTCAACAACCGCTGCCACACGTACCTCATAGAGAACGTGCGGGAGATATCGGAGAAGGCCCTTGACCCCAACGAGGACATCGAGGTGGTGCTCATGTCTGCCGACGAGATACCATCGATCATAGCGGACGGCGGCATAAACCATTCCCTCGTGATCGTCGCCTTTCATTTCTATTTCATGAAGAAGCTCTGTTCGCAATGACGGGAAGGTCGAAAGAGATCCTCGTGCTCGGTGTCGCAGGCAGGTCGGGCAGCGGCAAAACGACCCTTATCGAGAGGCTGCTCCCCCTGTTGAAAGGACAGGGCCTTCGCGTTGCCGTCATCAAGCATACCCATCACGATCTCGAGTTCGATGTTCCCGGAAAGGATTCCTACCGTTTCAAGCGGGCGGGAGCCGTCACTTCCATTCTCGTGTCCCGGACAGGACTGGGGATCGTGAAAGACGTCCCATATGAACCCTCTCTTGGCGAGATCATCTCCCGCTATGCCATGGACACGGACATGGTCATTGTGGAAGGGTTCAAGCATGAAAGGGCACCGAAGATAGAGGTCTTCACCGCCGACCGCGGCGAGCCCCCGCTGTGCCTCTCCGGTGACGACACGTACATGGCCATCGTTACCGACGAGGACGTGAAGACCCCTCTCCCCCGCTTCGCCCGCGACGACATCACGGCGATAGCCCGCTTCATAACATCGCGCGTTCTCGGAAGAGATATCTCATGAACCATCATTCCCGTGGTTTCGGTGAGGTCAGCATTTCCCCTTTTCCTTTTCCTTCGACGGAGATCGAAGACAATACTCATCGCACCGTCATTCCGGACCTGATCCCGGATCCGAAGCTTTCCCCATGCCGACATCTTTCCTGGATCCCGGTCTTCACCGGGATGACGAATACAAGAGGGTCCTCGAATTCCCAGCCGGTTCCAACGGCTCAAGCGGCTCAAGCGGCTCAAGCGGCCGCAACCGTCCCGACGGTTGCGGCCACTTTTCGGAGGCTCCATGTCCCTTCACAAGGATGAGGCGATAGTCCTTTCCAAGCGTGCCTATGGTGAATCCGACAGGATCATCCATCTCTTCACCCGCGAGGCGGGAAAGGTGTCGGCCTTCGCGAAAGGCGCGGGCAAGAGCCAGAAGAGATTCATGAATACCCTGGAGCCGTTCAACCACATCCGCCTCGAGTATTTCGAAAAACAGGGCCGAGGAATGGTGCGAATAGAGAACGCAGATCTCGTGGGATCCAACAGCGGCATCGAATTGAGCATGAGAAGGGCCTGCAGCGCCGCCTTTTTTGCCGAATTCGTGGACAGGCTGACACGCGAGAGAGAGCCCCACGGAACGCTCTTCAGCGCCCTGAACGAGTTCATCGACCTTGCCCGGACGAAGGACCCCGTCTACGCCGACATCCTTTATCATGAGCTTATCATGCTCGATATTCTCGGATACCACCCCAACTTCGACACCTGCGTCTATTGCGGAACCGCCATAGAGGAGGCCGAGAAGCTGCACTTCTCACGCGAGCGCGGCGGCATCCTCTGCCCCGTCTGCGCGAGGTCTCTTCCCCACAGGCGATGCACACAGGGCCTCATCCCCGGCTTCCTCTCCGCAAAGGCAATGCAGGGCGGCTTCGCCACGCGCGCCCTCGAACGCGAGGCGCAGGACCTGATGGAAAGCTTCCTCGCCTACCACGTAGACGTGGACTTCAGATCCTACCGCCTGCTCAAAACCCTGGTCTTCTAAAGACGGCTTGAACCGCTTGAGCAGCTTGAACCGCTTGAGGGTTGAAGAACAAAAAACATATTTTCCTGTCTCCGACAGGGTGGAGCGATCGTATTCGCACCAGTACACAGATACGAGCAAGAGTCTTTTTCTTTTTTTAACGCTCAAGCTGCTCAAGCGGCTTAAGCGATCTTTTTCTTTCTCAGGAGGATGATGTTCTCTTCCGCACGGGTGTCGTAGCGCTTGGAGCGGGAGAGCTCGGTGAGGAGGTTTTCGTCAGGGCGGTCCAGGATGAGGACCATCGTACCTTCGGGCTTCAGATATGTCATCCCCCGCTTGATGTGGGCCTTCGTGACCTCGGGGAGAGGGAAGGGGTCTTCCCATATGTGGGTGAGGGAGGGTTGCACGAAGATGTAATCGAAGGCGCCGTCGACAAGGAAGGGGAATTCGATCTCGAGGTGAAAGAAACCGTTGCGCCTTGCGATGCTCCTTGCGTCCGCAAACCAGTCCCGTGATGCAATGGAGTCCCAGGAGGAATCCTCCGAATCGAGCATGGCCAGTGCTTCCTGGATCTTTCGTTCGTCGACGGCCTTGCTGAAATAGGTGGCCGTTATGAGGTTCATCACGTCCCGTATCCGTTCGCAGTAAAGGTTTAGGCGTGAAGCCAGTTCCTCTTTCACCACCAGGTCTTCCTTTATCTTGTCGGAGAGGGAGAAATAATGGCGGTACATCTGCCTGACATCCTTGAGGAGATCGAGGGGGTTTTTCGAGAAGAGCCCCGTCTGGTTGCGGATGTCCACATGGGGACCTATGTCGGCAAAGGACATGCCGATGAGCGGGTTGCCGAACCTGTAGTTGTCGGCTTCGCTGCCATAGCGGTGCTTCATCGCGTACTGCAGGATATCGTAGGCGACGTGCGACTTCTCGATGCCGTAGAGGATCCTCTGAAGGATGTACCGTTTGAGGGTCTTTTCATTTTCCCACCGTGCCACGAACGTATTCCTGTCACGATAGGGGAGGATGAAGGAGAGATAGGCGATGCCGTCCACGAGCTGGGTTGTGACATTGCCGAAACCGGGTGTCATGTCGAGCACCTTCATCGTGAGGAGGTCGTCTTTCGTCAACTCATCCGGCCTTGCGTGCAGGAATATCCTCTCAAGATCGACGACGGGGGAGGAGCCTTTCTTGTTGAGAAGGTACGACGTTATGTCGGGGACGTTGAATTCATCGACGGCGTCGGGAGGCGTGCTCCTCTTTGCGACGTACACGTCGTTCTCCGTAAGGTATGCTCTCGTCGCGGTGAAAACATCTTCCGCGAAAAGGTCGGAAAGACCGCCCACGATCCTGGGAAAGACCTCCGTCTTCTTCTTGAAGCCCGCCGTGGCGTTGCGCAGGGATGCCTTCTTCTCCTGGAGTTTGTCGACAAGGGACTGCCGCTCGGTTTCCTGGAGTTCGGGGAGCGTTGTCGAGAGCCCGTTGACAGAGAAGATCTTGTAGAAAAGATGGAGCGCATCCCTGTCGTTGGTTTCTATGGCCTCCTCGAGGTCTACCGAAAAGACCCGCGTCTCGCAGGCGAGAGGTTTCTTCATGAGCATCCACTCCTTGCCGTTGGTGAGGATTCCCCAGGGTGTCTTCGTGTTCTTCAGGAAATAGAAAAGCTGGTAGAGGGGGATGCGGTTCTCGAACTCGAGATAGAAACCGCTGATACCTTCTTCGAGATTTCTTCCGAAACGCTTGAGAAGGAGGACGCCCAGCGTGTTCATGTAATATTCGGGTGTTCCCCACAGGGGTGACGTCCTGTCCCGCTCGGTCTCCGTAGGAAAGAGGGCGACGTCGGGGCCTTTTATGGAATCGTTGAAATACTTCGGTTTCGATTCATAGGCATAGCCGAGTATCTTGAGGATCGGTTTGATGAGATGGATCTCTGTGTGTATCTCGCTCGCGAACTGCTTTATGTCCTGGAACTTCGTGAGTATCTCGAGGAGAGAGACATAAACGACATCCTCCTCGGGAAGGCTGAGGAGCTGTTGGAGCCCTCGACGGGATATGAGCGAGTTACGCACAATCGTTTGCATAGGATTGATGCTACATAATATAGGTTTGAGCCTGCTTAGTCAAGGAAAGGAGCGTTCTTTTCCTCTTCGTCGATGCCCATTTTCTGAACGCGTTGTATCTCCCTGAGCTTCATCGCGAGGATGACGATGATGCCGACGATACCTATCCAGAAGAAGACGAGCGCCTGGTAGATTATGTGCCTGTCGTAGGGCGCCGGGGGGAAGACCTCGACCTTCGGCTCAGCCCCGCTGCAGAACGCCGTCGCCTCAAGGAGAAGGAAAAGGACGATGAGAAAAACCCTGAACATCGCTGTCACCCCTATGTTAGAAAACCGATGACGGTCATGACCGTGAAATAGACAAGATAAAACACGCCGATCCATGTGAAGAGAGGGCTTCTGCGCCCCGTCGCCGACCTCCTGTCGAAGAAAGGGATGAGGAAGAAGAAGAATATTGCCGCGGAGATGATGACGATGGCGATGGTCTCGCCATTCATGCCCAGTATCTCGCCGGGGAAGAGTTTGAGCGTCTGGAAGAGAAAGAGGAAGTACCATTCGGGCTTGATGTTCTCCGGCGCAGGTGCGAGCGGGTCTGCCTTCGTGCCGATCTCGGGCGGAAAGAGGACGGCCAGGGTAACGATAACGCCGAGGCATATCAGCCACACGATGAGGTCCTTGTAAAAAAGATTGGGGAAGAAGGGTTCGGGTCTTCGTTGTTTCTCTTCCTGCGAGAGAGGAACGCTCATGCCGTGGAGCTGGACGAGGACGATGTGGAGCCCGGTGACGCCAATAGTGACAAGCGGCAGGATGGCGACGTGGAACGCGTAGAAACGTGTCAGCGTCTCGCCCGTCACGTCGAGCCCGCCGCGCAGGAAACCCTTTATCAGCCAGCCCACGAAGGGAAGATTGCCGGCCCCTCCGGTCGCCACGCGCACCGCCGCGAAGGCCCTTTCGTCCCAGAGGAGAAAATATCCGCTGAGCCCGAAGAAGATGGAAATGGCGAGCATCACGAAACCGGTGAACCACACGAGCTCGCGCGGTTTCCGGTAGGCCTTGAGAAGGAGGGTGCTGAAGACGTGGCCGAAGAGGACAAGTATGGCGAGCTGCGCACCCCAGTGATGGAGAGAACGGAAAAGCCATCCCATGTTGAGCTTGGTGACGATGTCGATGATGCTCTTGTGGGCGTGCTCCGCGTCGGGGACGTAGTAGAGGGCGAGCGCCATCCCTGTTACGAACTGGAAGACGAAGAGGAAGAGCGTGAGCCCTCCCGCGAAGTACCAGGCGTCGAACCGGTGGGACGGCACGGTCTTGGAGCGTATGAGGGATCCCAGCGCCTCCGTGTCGTACCGTTCTTCGAACCAGCCTTTAAGCCTTTGGCAGTTCAACCTTTACTCCCTTTTTCGCTATGATGAGCTTGTCGCCTTCGGTCATAATGTCGAAGATCTCGAGAGGCCTGGGCGGAGGTCCCTCGATGTTCCTGCCGTTCTCGTCGAACCACCCTTTGTGGCAGGCGCAGTAGAACTTCCTTTCGTCCGGCTTGTAGGTGACGTTGCATTCCATGTGGGTGCAGACGCCCTTGAGGGCCTCGACGGTCCCGTTCTGTTTCTTGAAGTAGAGGCCAACCTTGCCTCCCCACGCGAAGGGTTTCACGGAGTTGAGAGGGATGTTCTCGAAATCGGCCCTCTTGAGGACGACGAAGTCGGGTTCTTTCCCGAGTGTGGGAAAGGCGAACTTGAAGAGGGCCCAGAGGCTGCCCGAGGCGACGGCTGCGACCCATCCACCGAGGAGGGTGTTGAGGAATCTTCTTCGCGTCACCACGGAATAGTCGAGCTTCATTTCTTCATCCTCAGGAGTTGTCTTGCCTTCTTCTTCACAAGGATCTTTCTCAGGCCCACGATGGAGTCGGTGGGGCGCACGTCTTTCGGGCAGGCCTCTATGCACCGAAGGACCGTGTCGCAGCCCCATACCCCCCTTTCATCGTTCACGGTGTCGAGGAAGTCAGCGGGCCGCTCGTCCCGCGAATCGAGGACGAAACGCTCCAGCTTTGCCAGGGCCGCGGGCCCCAGGTATTCGGGGTCGCGGGCTATGACGGGGCAGGCCCCGTAGCAGCACGCACAGAGGATACAGTTGACGAACTGGTCGATGCGGCTTCTTTCCTCCTCGCTCTGCTCTATCTCCTTCTCGGGGTCTGCCGTCTGCCGCACGAGCCAGGGCTTAACCTTCTCGTACATGCGCCAGAAGGGCGTCATGTCGACGACGAGGTCCTTTATGATCTCCATGTTGGGAAGGGGTTCGAGGATGATGGTATTCGCGCCGAAGGAGGCCACCTGTGTCCTGCAGGCGAGGTCGATCCTGCCGTTGATGACCATGGCGCAGGAGCCGCAGACGGCGGACCTGCAGGATGAGCGGAAGGAAAGGGTGCCGTCTATCTCGTCACGGATCCTGTTGAGAACGGCGAGGACAGTGAGCCCCGGGATGACCTTCATCCTGTATGTCTGGAACCGCGGTCGTTCGTCCGGCCTTTTCCTGTCGCTGCGGAGTATCTTGAAGGTATACGCTGTCGCCGTTATCAATAGACCCTCTCCATGGGCTGATAGCGGGTGATGGTGACATCGCGGAAGGAGATACCGACACCCCCGTCGCCACCGATGCGGGCTATGGTGTGCCTCAGCCACTTTTCGTCGTCGCGTTTCGGAAAGTCCCTTCGCGAATGGGCCCCGCGGCTCTCTTCTCTCAGGAGTGCCCCGTGGGCTATCGTGTGGGCCACCTCTATCATGTATTCAAGCTCGACGGCGTTCATGAGCTCGTAGTTCATGTGCCTGTCGGGAGACGAGACGCCGACGTCCCGGTAGCGTTCCGCGATGCGGCCGATGTCTTCGAGGGCCTTTTCCATCTCAGCTTGCTGACGGAAAATCCCCACGTTCGTGCTCATCGTCCTGGCGAGCTCGCCGTGAAGGGAGAAGGTCTTTTCCTTCCCTCCGGCGGCGAGCGCGGCCATCTTCCCGTCCGTCTCCCGTGCCGCGCGAAGGACGGCCTCCTCCTTCGGCGACACCGACTCCCGCGACAGGTATTCATCCACGGCGCCGGCGGCTATCTTCCCGAAGACGATCGTCTCAAGGAGGGAATTCCCGCCGAGCCTGTTGCCCCCGTGGACGCTCACGCAGGCGCATTCACCGGCGGCGAAGAAGCCCCGCACCTCGGTCTCGGTTCTCTCGTTCGTATCGATGCCTCCCATGGAATAGTGCTGGCAGGGCATGATGGGTATGGGTTCCCTGATGGGATCGATGCCGATGAAATCGATGCAGATCTTTCGTATGCCCGGGAGTTTGGCAAGGATCTTCTTTTCTCCCAGGTGTGTGAGGTCAAGCTTGATGTACGTGCCAAGCGGGTGATCGAAGCCCCTGCCTTCATTGATCTCCGTTTGAATGCTTCGCGATACGATATCCCTCGGCGCGAGCTCCATCGCTTTCGGGGCGTATCTCTCCATGAAGCGCTCGCCCCGGTTGTTAAAGAGATAACCGCCTTCCCCGCGGCAGGCCTCCGTCATGAGGATGTTCGTGCCGATGAGCCCCGTGGGGTGGAACTGCACGAACTCCATGTCCTTCAGGGGCACGCCTGCCTTGTAGGCGATGCCGATCCCGCTTCCCGTGTTGATAAGGGCGTTCGTGGAATAGAAGTAGACCCGGCCGTACCCGCCCGTGGCGAAGACCGTCGCCTTCGCGGCGATGGGCACGATCTCGCCATTCATCAGGTCGAAGGCCGCTACGCCGTGACAGGCGCCGTCATCGGTCGCAAGGGCCGTCACGTACCATTCGGGGTAGACCCTGACGCCCTTCATGACCGCCCGTTCGTAGAGAGTGTTGAGAAGTACGTGGCCCGTGAGGTCCGTGGAGTAACAGGTCCTCGGGTACCCCGCTCCCCCGAAGGGCCGCTGAGCTATCGAGCCGTCGGGAAAGCGGCTGAAGGGGCAGCCCCAGTGTTCCATCTCGTAGACGATGCCCGGCGCCTCGCGGCACATGACCTCGACGGCGTCCTGGTCGGCAAGGTAGTCGCTGCCCTTGATCGTGTCGAAGGTGTGTTTCTCCCACGTGTCGTCCCTGCTGTCGGGGTTGTTGGCGAGGGCCGCGTTGATGCCGCCCTGCGCCGCGATCGAATGGGAGCGGATGGGATGGACCTTGGACAGCAAGGCCACATCGTATTTGTCGCAAAGACCCACCGCCGCCCGCAATCCCGCGAGGCCTCCGCCCACTATGAGCACGTCGTGGGAGAGGGCCGTCATGAGATCACGAGATAAAGGTACAGGAGAATCGCTGAGATGACGGAGGCGACCGCGTTAGAGGCGACGAAAAGCCTCTTTTCGTTCCTGTAACCGAGGTCCATGACGATCGTGCGGATGCCGTAGATGCTGTGGAAGGTGAAAAGAAGGAGGATGAGCACATCGAGAACGGGCTGCCGGTGGAGGCTCAGTGCCCAATCGGGCTTCTTGTCCTGGGTGAAGAGAAAATAGCTGGTGAGTATCTTGATGCCAAAAAGAACGATAAGGGAAACACCGCTTATCCGGTGAAAAAGCCATATGAACATGGCCGCTCCTTGGCTTTTGTTTCATACAATCTCACACGGTGTCGGAAAATTGTCAAGGAATTTAGAAACGGCTTGAGCCGCTTGAATCGCTTGAGCCGCTTGAACGTTGTGTATTCGTTTGCGTTGCGCCTGTCGCGGGAGGCAGGTGCGGTTCCTTTGGCTCCGGGGTTTTGTCGGAGAAATGTGTGAAATTTGGGTGGGGAAGGGGTATAATGAAGAAAAAACTCGGATGGGATGGCTATGGGAGACTACGACGACGATGAAAGACCCAACTGGCGGGAACTGGATCGCCGCAGGGACAGGAGCACCTTCTACGGCAGGCAGGAAAAAGGGGCCGGAAAAAAGAGGGAGGCCCCGAAGGACCGCTGGCAGCAGGGAAGGGTAAAGGACGCCCTGGACAGGCTCTTCAAGGGTGACAAGGGAACCCCCGAGCATGACAAGGCCTTTGCCAGGCTGCACAATGCCTACGGGTCGGACGCCTTTGCGAAGCAAGCAGAGAGATACATGGCAAAATACGGCCTGCCCGACGATGCGCCGACTCTCATCCTCTTCCTGGACCTGAAGGAAGCCGATGTGTGCAACGCCACTCTCGACAAGCTCCTGGAGATCTACGCGTCATTGCCACCACGTCAGAAGGAGGATGCGAAACGGAAGATCTCCATCGCCGCCATGGCCCACAAGATAAAAGAGGTCCGCATAAAGGCCCAGGAGATAGTCGAGGAGTTGGAAGAATAAGAAAGACCGTTTTAAGTTTTAGGTGTTAAGTTTTAAGTTAAAAACGAAAAGAGTCAGGTCTTCTGCCTGGAGAGGGTGGTCCGGACC
>LVAA01000122.1 GCA_001603955.1 Syntrophobacterales bacterium Delta_02
ACTTCATTGCGCTTGTCGAGGAGATGGGCCTTGAAGTGACGCTTTCGCAGGAACTGGACCTCTTCGAGGGGGTATACGCTCTCATGAAGAACGCGAGAGGCCTCTTGTCCTGCCCGGGAGATACACAGGATGATCAAAGTACTGGTAGTTGACGATTCACTGGTGATGCGCAAGACGATATCGAGGATGTTGTCGAAGGACAAGGCCATCGAGGTAGTGGGTACCGCCGTTGACGGCAGGGACGCCCTCGAGAAGGTGGAGTCCCTGAAGCCCGACGTCATCACCATGGACGTGGAGATGCCGGTTATGAACGGTATCGAGGCCCTGAAAAAGATCATGGCGAAGGACCCCGTGCCGGTGATCATCATGAGCGCCCTGACGAGGGAAGGGGCTGAGATCACCATGGAGGCCCTGCACCTCGGTGCCTGTGATTTTGTCACCAAGGATTTCACGAACCTGGGCAACTCCTTCTCATCGAAGGAAGCGGAAGTGATCACGAAGGTGAAGAACGTGGCAAAGAACAAGGTCAGGTTCCTCCTTCGCAAGCTCGATATCAAGCCCAGGCCAGCCGCCGCGATCAGCCCGGACCAGAAGGTCCGTCACGAGGTCCTTGCCATAGGTGCCTCCACGGGCGGGCCCCCGGCCCTGCAGCACATCCTGACGAGGCTTCCACGTGCCTTCCCCGTGCCCGTCGTCATCGCCCAGCACATGCCCAAGATCTTCACCCAGTCCTTTTCCCAGAGGCTTGACGCCGTGTCACAACTGCAGGTGAAGGAAGCCGAGGACGGAGAGACTTTGGCGGCCGGTATCGCCTACATCGCTCCCGGGAATACCCACATGGCGGTCAGGAGAAAGGGCAAGAGCATCTTTGTCCAGTTCACCGAGGGGACACAGTACATCTACCGGCCTTCCGTCGACCTTCTCATGAGCAGCACTGCGGAGGCCTTCGAAAGGCAATCTTTCGGCGTCATCCTGACGGGCATGGGCAATGACGGGCTTCAGGGCATGAAGGAGATGAAGGCCAGGGGCGGATACATTGTGGCCCAGGACGAAGAGACGTGTGTTGTCTTCGGCATGCCCAGGGCGGTGATCTCGGCCAACCTGGCCGACGCGGTGCTTCCCATCGACAAAATATCGGAAGAGATCATGAGGGTGTTATGAGAACACAGGAAAGAGAAGATGATCGCACGGAAGGCCTGGGCGGCGAAGAGCTGGAACGCTACGTAAGCCTTCTCAGGGACGGTGACAATTTCGAGAAGGGAAAGGCCATAGAGGCGCTGGTCGAGTCGCCGGGCAAGGAAGTGGTGGAGCGCATAGTCCCCCTTCTCCAGGAGAAGAACACACCTGTCAGGATGGCCGTCCTCGATGTTCTCAAGAAGATCGGGAGCGTGCATCTCGATGGCGTCATTGCGATGCTCGAGGACGAGAACGAGGACATACGGGTCTATGCCTGCGAGGTTCTCTCCTTCCTCAGGGACCCGCGCTCCATACCGTTCATCGTGAAGAAGTCCCGCGACGACGTGGACAACGTGAGGAACGCTGCCTGCATGGCGCTCGGTGAGTTCGATGATGACCGGGCCGTCATGGCCCTCCTCGACGCCTTGAAGGATGAGGAATGGATAGCCTTCTCCGCCATCTTGAGCCTGGGGAGGACGAAGAGCCCGAAGGCGGTCCCCCGGATCCTACAGTTCTTCAGGGACAGCGGTGAAGAGCTCTCGGGCGCGGCCTGCGAGGTCCTCGTGGAATACGGTGACGATGCCGTGCTCGACGAGCTGTTCGATGTGCTCAAGGGATGGGACAGGCAGAAGAGAAGCACCTACCTCAAGATCATACTGGAGAAGGGTGACGAGGAGATCTTCGAGAGGCTTAAGGAGAAGATCGGCGACGAGCTCTACGAACACCTTCTCGGCAGCGTTGTCGAGAACAGGCACCGTTCCGTAGAGATAGTGCGCATGCTGACCCATTTCAGGATCCCCGAAACCTGCGGGGCCATTCTTGATATCCTCAAGGAAATGGACCCCGAGGACGAGAACTATGAGACGGTACTCGCGCTTTTCGCCTCCCTGGGCGAAGTATGGGCGGCCGACGCCGGGGCGTACATGGAGCGTGACGAGGCCAATCTCCTGTCCCTCGTCAGGGCGTGCAGGATGGCGGGCGTGAAGGTCGAGGAGACCGCCCTCCTCCGGCATTTCCTGGAGGCATCCGTTGAGGTGAAGCGCGAGATCGTGATGAACATCCCGGCGGTTGTGGAAGGAAGCGGCTGCTCCATCATCAAGGAGGCCCTCAAGGACACCGACGGTCATATCAGGGGTTTTGCCGTCGATGCCGTGGGGAGTCTCAGGCTCACGAACCTTAAGGATGATATTGTCCGCATCCTCAGGGAGGATTTTCCCGACGTGAGGGTCAAGGCGTTGCGGACCCTTATCCGCCTCGATCCCGTCCTGGCCGTGGAGATGATCGCGGCCTTCGTGGACAGGGGATCGGCGAACGACAAGAAGGTATATCTTGCCGCTACAGGCCTTATCGATGGACAGAAGAACCTGCCCTTCGTCACCCGGCTTCTGAACGACGAGGACGAAGGCGTGCGCAGGGGAACCATCGGAGTTCTCGGGAATTTCGTCGAAGACGAGGACTACATGAGCCTCCTTCAGAATGAGCTCGCGGGCGATGAGATACCCCACGAGGTGCTCAAGGTCGTCAAGGACAAGAGGCTGACCCGCTTCAAGGACAGGCTCGTCGGGATCTTCACGGACGAGGGTAAGGGCATGTGGACGCGATATTACGCGCTCTCCGCGCTCGGCGCCTTCGAGGACCCGGCCCTGTTCGACATCTTCGTGAAGGGTCTCGCGGATGAGAGCGGGCTCATCACGATAGGGTGCATCCGGGCGCTTGCCGACCTCAATGACGATCGGGCGTTGGAGCACATACGGCCATACCTCAACAACACCAACGACGACATCAGGTCCGCGGCGGAGATGGTTATCGGCAGAACGCAGAATGCATAGGAACCGGTCATGACCAAAGAAGAATTTACCGTCCTGAGAGATTTCATCTACGAGAAAACGGGGATCTACTTCACCGAAACGAAGACCTATCTCCTCGAGAGCAGGTTGACGAACAGGTTGAGTGAACTGGGTCTCGGTTCCTTCGAAGACTACTACTATCATCTGAAATATGGCGCCGAAAAGGCCAGGAACGAACTCGCCAGACTTTACGACGTGGTTACGACGAACGAGACGAGTTTCTTCCGCAATCCGCCGCAGCTCGACGCCTTCAAGATCATCGTACAGAAAGCCTACATGAACGGTGCAAGCGCGGGCTCTCCCATCCGCATATGGAGCGCGGCCTGCTCCACGGGTGAGGAGGCTTACACGCTGGCCATCATGCTCATGGAGATGGCGGAGGTCCACCGGGTCAGCATTCCCTTCACCATCATCGCCACGGATATCTCGAGCAAGGTCCTCGAGTCGGCGCGAAAGGCCGTCTTCAGCC
>LVAA01000123.1 GCA_001603955.1 Syntrophobacterales bacterium Delta_02
GCGTTCAAGCTGTTCAAGCTGTCCTTTTGACACCATGTCAAAAGGACATTAAACTATAGCGTTATGAAGAGGTTCAGACTCGTCAGCGATTATGAGGCAAAGGGAGACCAACCCGAGGCCATCGAGAAGATAGCCGGAAACGTCATGCGGGGTGTAACCCACCAGGTGCTTCTCGGGGTCACCGGTTCGGGCAAGACCTTTACCATGGCAAATGTGATAGAACGCGTCTGCAGGCCGACCCTTGTCATTTCCCACAACAAGACGCTGGCAGCGCAGCTCTACGCCGAGTTCAAAACGCTCTTTCCCGACAACGAGGTCCACTTCTTCGTCAGTTATTATGATTACTATCAACCAGAGGCCTACATCCCTTCCACGGACACCTTCATCGAGAAGGACTCCTCCATCAACGAAGAGATAGACAGGATGCGGCTTCTGGCTACCAATGCCCTCTTCGAGCGGGAAGATATCATCGTAGTCGCCAGCGTTTCCTGCATTTACGGCCTCGGCTCGCCGGAGACGTACTACGGAATGCTTCTCAACATCGAGGAAGGGCAGGCGATTGAACGACAGACCATCCTTCAACGGCTCGTTCAGGGACAGTACGAGCGCAATGACATGGATTTCTACCGGGGCAGGTTCCGCGTTCGCGGCGGCACGATAGACGTCTTCCCACCGTACGAGGAGGACAGGGCGTTCAGGATCATCCATGATGAGGACCGGGTGACCTCCATATCCAGCATCGACCCCCTCACGGGCAAGGTTCTCGAACGGTTCAGACGTGTGACCATCTTTCCCACCACCCACTATGTCATGCCCCGCCAGACCATTGACAGGGCGATCGCTTCCATCGAGGAGGAGCTCACCGGCCACCTCGACCTGTTGAGGTCCCACAATAAGCTCCTCGAGGCGCAGCGCCTGGAAATGAGGACCAGGTACGACCTTGAAATGCTGCAGGAACTGGGTTACTGCTCGGGAATCGAAAACTATTCCCGCCATTTTACCGGCAGGGCTCCCGGCGAACCCCCTCCCACCCTCATGGACTATCTTCCGCAGAATGCCCTTGTAATGATCGACGAAAGCCATGTCTCCGTGCCTCAGCTCGCTGCAATGTACCGCGGAGACCGGTCACGCAAGACAACCCTCGTGGAACACGGATTCCGGCTGCCCTCGGCCTTGGACAATCGTCCTCTCACCTTTGAGGAGTTCGAGGCAAGGGAGAAGCAGGTCCTTTACATATCCGCCACCCCGGCTCAATACGAACTCATCAGGTCCCGAGGTCATGTTGCCGAACAGATCATCCGGCCCACGGGCCTCATGGACCCTGAGATAATCCTCAAACCGGCAAGGGACCAGGTAGATAACCTTATCGTTGAGATAAAGCAAACCGTAGAGGCGAAGGAACGCGTTCTGGTCACAACGCTCACCAAGCGTTTCGCCGAAGACCTCACGGACTTTCTCATCGACAGGGGCATCAGGACAAAATATCTCCATTCCGACGTGGACACTCTCGAGAGGGTCGCCATCGTGAGGGATCTGAGACTGGGGAAGTTCGATGTTCTCGTCGGAGTGAACCTGTTGCGGGAGGGTCTCGACCTTCCCGAGGTCTCCCTCGTCGCGATCCTCGATGCCGACAAGGAGGGGTTCCTGCGGTCCCAGACCTCTCTCATCCAGACCTGCGGCCGGGCCGCCCGTAATCTCAACGGCAGGGTCATAATGTTCGCGGACACGGTCACGCAGTCCATGCAAAAAGCCATTGACGAGACCGAGCGCCGCCGCGCGGTGCAGCGGGAGTACAATGAGCGTAACGGCATCACCCCCGAAGGCATTCGAAAGTCCATCGTCGACGTCCTCTCGTCCGTCTATGAAAAGGACTATTACGAGGTACCTCTCGACGAACTGGATGCGAAAGGACTCAAACCCAAACAGCTCTCGAAAATGGTGAGGAAACTGAAAAGGGACATCGCTGAAGCGGCTAAGAAATGGGACTTCGAGAAGGCTGCCCAGCTTCGTGACAGGCTCCTTTCCATCGAAAAGACGGAGCTTACCCTGTGATCTCCGAAGCAAGCGTCAATAGCCTTCCCGAATCACCGGGGGTCTACCTTTTCAGGGACGGCGACGGCAGGATCGTTTACATAGGCAAAGCGAGGAACATCCGCGACCGTGTCAGGAGCTACTTCCGCAGTGATGTGAAAGATATCAAGACACGGACGCTTGTGGACACGGTCCATTCCATAGACCTCATTCTCACGGCAAACGAGAAAGAAGCCTTTCTCCTGGAGAACAATCTCATTAAGGAACATGCGCCGAAGTACAACATGCTGCTCAAGGACGACAAATCCTACGTGTCGCTGAAACTCACCGTGCAGGATACGTACCCCGCGCTTTTCACGACACGCAAGATCGTCGACGACGGCTCCCTTTACTTCGGCCCCTATCCCCACGCCCGTGACGTGCGCGACATCCTGAGACTCATGGAGCGTCTCTATCCCATCAGGAAATGCAAGATGACCGCCTTCCGGACAAGGAAAAGACCCTGCATGCTCCACGAGCTCGGCAAATGCCCCGGGCCCTGCGTCATGCCCGTGGATGAAGCTGAATACGCCAGGACGGTCGAGGAGGTTCGTGATTTCCTCTCCGGCAAGGATGAGAAGGTCCTGCGGGACATCGAGCGCCGCATGGCAAAAAAGGTCGCGGCCTGGGATTTTGAAGGGGCCCAGATCCTCAAGGAGCGTTACCAGGCCATCAAGGCCATGACGGAAAAACAACATGTCCATGAACACTTCGGAAAGAACCGGGACGTCTGGGCCTTCTCAGAGGGACCGCAGACGGTCTCCCTCGTCGTTCTTACCTTCCGCAGGGGCGTTCTCATTTCCCGGCGTCTGTACAAGGAGCGGTTTTACGGGGAGGGCGCGAGGGAAACGATGATGACCTTTCTCTTCCAGTATTACACATCGCGGCCCATACCCGACGAGATCATCCTCTCCGAGGAGATGGAGGACAGCGACGTCCTCGAAAGATATCTCACGGAAAGAAAGAAAGGCCCGGTAAGGATCATCGGGCCTTCCCGGAGAGGTGTCGGCGACATGGTGCGCCTCGCCGTGGAGAACCTCCATGAGACAGAGGTGCTTCCTCTGGACAGGTCATTCAGGGATGCGCTGCACCTGAAGGCGGAGCCCAGGCGCATAGAGATCTATGACATCTCTCATATCGGCGGGCAGAATCCCACGGGTGCCTTCACCGTCTTCCAGGATTTCAAGCCCGCGAAGGACCAGTACCGGGTCTTCCACGTCCGCGGGGACCAGACCATGGATGACGTGGCCATGATAACGGAGGTACTCACACGCAGGGTGAACAATCCCGACCTCGGGCCCCTGCCGGATCTCTTCATAATAGACGGCGGCAAGGGGCAGCTCGCGGCCGCCCACAAGGTGCTCAGGGTCAACCGCGTTGACAGGGACATCATCTCCATAGCCAAGGGAGAGCGCCGCAGAAGAATGCAGGATGTCATCTACGTGCCGGCAAGAAAAAACCCCCTCGCCCTGCCCCGGGCATCCGCGGTCTTCAAGGAAATAGTGAAAATGCGCGACGAAGCTCACCGCTTCGCAGTGGCCTCACATAGAAGGTGGAGAAGGAAAGAGAATCTGAAATGAAAAGGGCGGGGGAGGATAGGACCTACAAGAGGATAGGACCAACAGGACATATCGGACCTATAGGACACGGATAGGACGTATAGGACATCTTGAAAGCAATTGCCCGCTCACAGCGGGCAATCGATCCGTCCTATAGGTCCTAACCGTCCTATAGGTCTTATTGGTCCTATAGGTCCTATCCTCTTATTCGTCCTATCAGCCTCTGTTCCTGCTCTCTGCCCCCTTCCTGTCTCACTTTTCCAACACTTCCGCTATCAGCGAGAGGGCATCGTCGTCCTTGAAGGGTTTGTCGAGGAAACCGTCGACCCTGTATTCCTTCAGTTTCGCCCTTTGCTGTTCGCTCATGAATCCGCTTGAAATGACGACCTTCATGTTTGCACGGGTCTTTCGGATACGTCGGAGCACTTCGTCTCCCTTCATCCCGGGCATGATCACGTCGAGGATCACGAGGTCGATGTCATGCTGGTGCCGCTCATATATCTCAAGCGCCTCTTCACCGTTCTCAGCCTCAAGAAGTCTCATGCCTGTCTCGGAAAGGATGCCCTTGAGCAGCTCGCGGACAAGGTATTCATCATCCACGATAAGGATGGTCTTGTCGCTCATGCTCTGGCCGGGGACCGGCGCTTTCCTCGGCTTTGCCTCGGCCACCCGCAGGGACGGAGCAGGCAGATAGAGATAGAAGATCGTTCCTTTTTCCTTCTCACTGACTATCTCGATGAAGCCCCCGTGGTCCTTGACGACCTTATCGACAAGGTACAGGCCCATCCCGAGGTTGGAGACACTCTCCTTGGTGGAGAAATAGGGCTCGAATATCTTGTGCTGAAGCGCCTCGTCGATGCCCTTGCCGGTGTCCTGTATCTCGATGCAAACGTAACCCTTGTCCTGCCGTGAAGTGGCGATGCGCAGCAGGCCCCCTCCGTCCATCGCATCCCTCGCGTTGATGAAAAGGTTGAGGAAGACGTTCTGCAATTCGGCCTCGTCACCCTTTATGTTGGGGAGCGAGGGATCAAAATCCCTTTCGATGCGGACGTTGAAAAAGCTCTGCTTCAGCAGGAAGAGCACGTCATCGAGAAGGGCATTTAAATCGACAAGCCCCGTCGACCTCTTCTGCCGGCGGGAGAAATTCAGGAGATGCTTCGTCAATTTGGACGCGCGCTGGGCCGAGTGCTCTATCGCCTCCGCGTAGCGGGACAGCTTTGCATCGGAAAGCAGCTTTCTCATAAGAGCCGCGTAACCAAGGATGCCCGTAAGCATATTGTTGAAATCATGGGCAATGCCTCCCGCCAGCATTCCCACGCTCTCCGTCCGCTTCCTGAGGAGGTGCTCCTCCTCGTCGACCTTCATCTTTACCACATCCTTGAAGATGATGGCCCGCCATTCTCCCTTCCCCTCCGCGTTCTTGACGGCAAAGCTCTCAACGCGGAACATCCTGTAATCATCCTGCAACTTGTATCGTATCTCCCCGCGAAAGGGACGGTTCTTCTTGACAAGGTCCTCCGGCAGGCCCGGGATGGCCCTGTCGGCACGCTCGCCCAGGAAAAAGCCCTTTTTTGTCTCGAACTGCGCCTTCGCGTTCCTGTTCGCGTAGCAGATATAACCCTTCCTGTCGATGAGGACGAGGGGATCGGGGAAGACCTCGAGCACCTTCTCGAAGGTGGCCGCCGAATACACCCCTACGCGGTGGGCTCCCCCGTTGCCGAGGAGCAGAGACCTGTTGTATATGTCGCAGACGATCTCAAGCTCCCTGAGAAGCCTCAGCTCCACATCCATCCAGTACCTCTTGCCGAGTACAAGATAGCCGATCGTCTTGAGGTCCCTGCGGAGCGGGTATATGTAGAGAAGACCATACCCGAAGACATCGTCCACCAGTGAGGCTGTCGCTGCGCTGCCGTTGAAGGCGGCTACGGTCCCGTAATCGAGGCTGTTCAGGGTCTCGTCGATGCTGTAGAATCCTTCATGTATGATACCATCCTCGTCGACCATGATCTTGCACGTGTCGAAGAATGACTCTTCCACGAAGACCCTGGGCACATGGCTTATGAGCAGGTCTTCCTCGGCGCTTTGCATGATGCGCATTATGATGGAATAATTGTTTATGGTCCTCTCGTAGAAGTTCCACTGGAGCTTCATCGACTCGGTATGTATGTCCTTCAATTTCATCTCGTCAACTCAATTGGAGAAATTCCATGATCTTCTCAACTTCCAGGGTTATGGCGCTCTTTTCCTTATCCAGTATGAAAGCCTCCGTCGACTGGCTGCTCAAGGTGCGTGTGAAGAAACGGTCCGACGCATTCACCACCCGAAGCAGGGAATCCTGGTGATCCGGGTTGTGGTCGCCATGGTGGCCGCGAATAACGCGGGCAAAGTCGTGCGGGAATTTCCACTTCACGGCAATGATGTACCCTGTCTCCTGATGATCGATACCGAAACGCTCGCGCTCGAGGGCGATGACATCGCCGGTGCCCTTCGTCTCTTTCAGTATTTCTCCGTAGTTGGGAACGGCGAGATAGAAAACGATCTTGCCGATATCGTGCAGGAGAGATGCGGTATATGCCTTCTGGGGGTCCTCGATGCAAAGCCGTTCGGCAAGCACGCGTGCCGCCGAGGCCACCTCGACGGAGTGCTTCCATAGGTCCAGGAGGTCCTCCTCCTTGAGCTTGAGCATCTTTATGACGCCCTCCATCAGCAGGATACAGCTGACAATGCTGCGTACCTCTTCAAAGCCTATGGTGAGCATGGCCCGCTGGAGGTTGAAGATCTCGATGCCCCTGCTGTAATATGCAGAGTTCGCAATACTGATGATCTTTGAAGAGATGGCCTGATCGTATTTGACGACCTCCGAGAGATCATTGAAGGAAGAGTTGTTGTTGCCAAGCACCGTGAACACCCTGTTCACGATACTGTCCAGCGTCGGGATCACCTTGATCTCGCTGGCCCGGTTGATCAATTGCTCTCTTGGCATTGCAGAGGTCATAGTCGTATAGTGGGATTTTCGGTGAAAAAGATAATTCCTTAAGCTTTTTCTTATATTCTTCCAGGGAGGGTTCGCGGCTTTCCGAAAGGCGCGTCCGACGGAATTCATCTTGACTTTCGGGGAGTTTTTGACTATGATGTTACAATTTTTTGGAGGTGTTCACCATGGGATTAGGTCTTATAGGCAAGAAGCTCGGCATGTCGCAGATATTTGACGAACACGGGAACGTCGTTCCCGTTACCGTCATAAAAGCAGGTCCGTGCTACGTGATCCAGAAAAAAACCGCCGACAGGGAAGGCTACAATGCCGTCCAGATAGGCTTTGACGAAGTCATCAAGATACAGCGCGTCAACAAGCCCGAAGCAGGCCATTTCAAGAAAGCCGACGTGACGCCCACTCAGGTCCTCAGGGAGTTCAAGGTAACAACGGAAGACCTCGAGGCGAACGAGGTGGGCACCGTCTATTCCGTGGATATCTTCGAGCCCGGGGATTTTGTCGACGTCACCGGCACATCAAAGGGCAAGGGCTTCGCCGGCGTGGTCAAGCGCCATGGCTTCAAGGGCGCCCCCGCGTCACGCGGCTCCCACGAGTTCTTCAGGCACGGTGGTTCCATAGGGCAGAACATGACCCCGGGCCGCACGATGAAAGGTAAGAAAATGCCCGGCCACATGGGTTCCAAAAAGGTCACGGTCCAGAACCTCAAGATCATCGACGTCCGCGGCGATACCAACCTTCTCCTCGTCGAAGGCGCGGTCCCCGGCCCGGCAAAAGGCTACGTCATGATAAGAAGAGCGGTGAAGAAAGCGTAAGGCCAGGGAATAGTCAAGGACCAGGAATGCCATCAGGCGGAAGCTGTCAAGCTTCCGCTTTTTTTGCCTGAGAACAAGGGGCGATAGAAAGGATAGGAGAAAATAGGACCTATAGGATGATAGGACCTATAGGACCAATGAGACCCATAGGACGCTTAGGACCTATAGGACAGACCGATCGTCCGGTGTGGGCGGGCAATTGCTTTTAGAATGTCCTATAGGTCCTATCCGTGTCCTATTGGTCCTATTCTCCTATTGGTCCTATCATCCTATTCGTCCCATCACAACCCCTGCCCCCGTCCCTGCCCCCCGTCTTTCTTGACTTTCCCCCCTTCAGACGATATCTTATGGCATGTTCACACTGTGCGTGAAGGATTCATTTGCGGCCGCTCACCGCCTGGTCGGATACAAAGGCAAATGCGAGGAGCTCCACGGCCACAACTTTGCGGTGGAGGTCTACCTGACCGGCGACCGGCTGGGAGATGACGGGATGCTCGTCGACTTCAAGACCATCAAGACAAACCTGCAGAAGGTCCTCGACGTCCTCGACCATAAATACATCAATGACATACCGTTCTTCGCCGAACGGGCAAGCTCGGCTGAATGTGTAGCCATGTATATCTTTACGGAGATGGAAAAGCTCATGGGAGGAGAACGGGTGTCCGTAAGCAGGGTCACAGTCTGGGAATCGGAAAAGGCCTGTGCAAGCTATGAACGATAGACGGAAGATGGCTGACGTTCAGAGCATGCACGACAGCCGCGAGATCGAGATCGACAAGGTGGGGGTCAAGGATGTTAAGTATCCCATTATTGTCCTGGACCGGGCGAACGGCCATCAGAACACCATCGCCACCATCGACATGTATGTGAACCTCCCCCATCATTACAAGGGGACCCACATGAGCAGGTTCGTCGAGATCCTCCACGAATACAAGAACATGATCAACATGAAGAACTTCCCCGACATACTCGGGGAGATGAAGGCAAGGCTCGATGCTGAAGCCGCCCACATGTCGGTGTCCTTCCCTTATTTCATCAAGAAAGAGGCCCCTGTCTCGAAAACCCCGAGTTACATGGAATACCAGTGCGGATTCAAGGGATCCATGGGAGCGGACAACGCCATGACGGAGTTCATCGTCTCCGTCTCGGTCCCCATAAACACGCTTTGTCCCTGTTCCAAGGAGATCAGTGAGAAGGGGGCCCATAACCAGAGAGGGATCACGAAGGTTGACGTGAACACAAAAAGGTTCTTCTGGATCGAAGACCTCATCGATATTGTGGAAAAATGTGCGAGCAGTGATATATACTCTATCCTAAAAAGAGAGGACGAAAAGTTCATCACCGAGCACGCCTTCGACAACCCCAAGTTCGTCGAGGATGTGGTGAGGGACATATCCGAGAGACTATCACGGGATGCGAATATCCGGTGGTTCGCGATCGAGGCGGAGAACTTCGAGAGCATACACAACCACAGCGCGTACGCGTATCTCGAGAGAAACAATGAGGGAGGGAATGTATGAAAAAGATCATTATCCTGTGCTTTGCTCTGTCCCTGGTTTGTGCCGGGTGTGCCGCTTTCCAGAAACAGGGGTCCGAACCGGCATCGGCCTCCAAGACCCAGGGCTTCAACCAGGCCTTCTACGGCTTCCCCGACGTGCCTGTCCCCAAGGAAGTGGAGATCGTCAACGAGCGCAGCTTCGTCTACGAGACGCCCACCTTCAAGGCGGGTGTCATCGTCTTCACCGGTAATGTCGATCCGGCCTCCCTGGAGAGCTATTACAAGGTCAACATGGCCAAGAACGGCTGGAAATACATCAACAGCTTCAGGTACAAGGACATCGTCCTGAATTACGCAAAGGAAGACAAGACCTGCAATATCAAGGTATCCCGCGGGGCATTCCAGACCGAGCTCGAGATCTGGGTCGGTCCGGCCGACAAGGGAGCATTCCCGAAATCCACCCCGAATGGACCGAAGTAAGCAGATAAACGTCCACACCATCGAGAGCATCTTTGAGATGGACATGATCAAGGA
>LVAA01000124.1 GCA_001603955.1 Syntrophobacterales bacterium Delta_02
GGGCAGAACGGGGGCGGGGGTGGATAGGTCCTATTTTCCTATTCGTCCTATCCTCTGTCCCCTCCCCTTTTCCCTTTCTCCTTAACCTTTTTTCTCATTCTTCGATAAATGTGCAAGGGAGAAGAAAAATAAGGGAGGTTCCCATTGTGAAACAATTTATGCGCAACCTGAGCATTACTCAAAAGATGTTTGTTTCACCTTTTGTGGCGGCTATCCTCATCGCCGCCTCCGGTATTGTCTTTTATCTCTACTTTCCCGGTTCCATAAATCCTGTCATTTTCGGAGTTATGGCCGCGGCGGTGGTGATCGTCCTGGCATCGGCATACCTCATGGCCCAACTTGTGCGCAAACCTTTCAGTGAGATCTCGGAGTCTTTCGAGGATCTCTCGAAGGGAGACCTCACAAAGAGGCTCGAGGAGGCTTCGAGCGGAGAGTTCGGCGCGATGGGCAGGAATTTCAACAGCTTCGTGGAACGTTTCAGCGGCGCTCTCTCGGGGGTCGCGGAGAGGAGCAGTCAGATATCCTTTGCCGTCAATACTCTCGATGCGACAGCGAGCCAGATGGCGCGCGGGGCCGATGTCGTCCTGACGGAGATCACCTCGGTCGCAACGGCCAGCGAGGAGATGTCGGCAACGGCGACGGAGATAACCAACAATTGCATCGCGGCGGCGAAAAGCTCCGAGATAGCGAACAATTCGGCTATGACGGGCGAGAATATCATCCAGGAGATCATCCGGAGCATGGGCCGCATCGACGAGCGCGTCAAGGAGTCGGCCCTTATCATCCACAAACTGGGAGAGCGCTCCGACCAGATCGGTGAGATCGCGGGGATCATCAACGACATTGCGGAGCAGACGAACCTTCTCGCTCTCAATGCCGCCATCGAGGCGGCCCGGGCCGGTGAGCACGGGCGCGGTTTCGCGGTCGTGGCCGACGAGGTCCGCAAGCTGGCGGAGAGGACGACAGGCGCGACGAAGCAGATCGGAGACACGATCCAGACAATGCAGAACGAGATGAAGAACGCCGTTGTCTCCATGGAAGGCGGAGTGAAAGAGGTCGAAATAGGCAATAACGAGACCGCAAAATCGGGCAATGCCCTCAAGGAGATCCTTAACCAGATCAATACCCTGGCATCGCAGATAAACCAGATAGCCGTGGCTTCGGAAGAACAGAGCGCCACAACGAACGAGATCAACAACAACATCCAGAAGATCTCGAAGATCATGGACGCGGCGGCAAAGAACATCGCCGAGAACGCCGATGCCTCCTCGAACCTGTCCAATTTGTCAGTGGAGCTCAACAGGCTCGCCAACCAGTTCAAAATGCAGAACCGCGACCAGTCACAGGAAAGCTCTGTCAGCAGGGAAGAGGTCGTGGTGTTTGTCGAAAAGGCAGCCGACTATCTCAAGAACGCCGTCGACAAGAAGAAGGTCTACGAAGAGATGAGCGATCCCCATGGCCGGTTCGTCAAGGGCGACCTGTACGTCTTTGTGAACACCATGGAAGGCGTCACCGAGGCTCACGGGCAGAACGCCAAGCTTGTCGGCAAGGAGATGCACGCATTGAAAGACGCGGACGGCAAGTTCTTCATAAAGGAGATCACCGAGGTGGCGAAGACGAAAGGCAAGGGCTGGGTGGACTACAAGTGGATAAACCCCGTCACGGGCAAGATCCTGGAAAAGACCACCTACTGCCAGCGAGTAGGCGACGTCTACGTCGGATGCGGAGTGTATAAATAACATCTTGAACAGCTTTAGCCGCTTGAGCCGCTCGAACGTTGAAAACCTTCTTTAAGGAATGAGGTCTTCGACGTTCAAGCGGCTCAAGCTGTTCAAGTGGCTGCAACTTTCTCTCACTCCCCATACATCACGAATGCCGACCAGAAGAAGGGGTGGGAGAAGGCCTTTTCTTTCGTGTCCTTCAGGAGCTCTATCTTTGCCGCCCTCAGGGCCTCGGCCTTTGGCATGTTCTTTCTGATCAGACCTTCATAGAACCGGATCATCAGGTCTCTCGTGCCTTCATCGGCGACACTCCAGAGGCTCACTACCGCAGCGGTGCTGCCTGCGTACATGACGGCCCTCGTGAGCCCCGTCACGCCCTCGGAGTGGCTCATTTCACCAAGGCCGGTCTCGCAGGCCGACAGGACAACGAGACGGGCGTTGAAACGACTGTTCATGATCTCCCCCAGGGTCAGGAACCCATCTTCCTTGTCCCCCGGTATCTGGCTCAACGCTATGGCCTGGAACCCGGGCTCGAGGATGCCGTGGGTCGAAAAGTGAATGAAGGCATACCGGCCCATCTCGGGGGACCTGGCGTTCTCCTCCCGGGCCTCGATCCTGAGAAAGGCCCGGGCGGGATCACCCTGTTCCTCGCATATCTTTTGGATCCCCTCTATCTCCTCGCCGCTGCCCTCAAGGCGTGTCAGCGTTCCTCCCGCCCTGACGTAGCTGTTCCTCGTGAATGTCGCGCCGGGGTTCGAAACCCGCGCTTCATCCACCGTATCCTTGCGCTTCGCGGGGCCGTCCTTTTCGTCCGCCTTCTTTTTCTGCGCCGCCGGGTCTTCCGACAGGTATTTCCCGTAATCGTAGACGGGGTCCCCGAAACCGACAAAGCCGCCTCCCGAGCCCTCGCGTTCATACTGGCCGCGCAATACGGCGAGGACCGTCCCCGACTGGATATACGTGACGGGGTACTTCTCGACCATGAATACCTTTTTTCCCGCCTCCTCGGTGATCAGTCCTTCGAAGGGAAGACACGCGAGGATGCCCTGGGGTGCCACGATGAGAGTGCCCTCGCCGAGGAAGGCCAGGAGGGGCCTGACGAGGATGGCGTAGAGGTCTTCCGCGAGATCTTCGCGGAAACGTTCTTTTTGCTGATAACCCCGCATGTTGGCCAGGAATGCCTTCACTTTGGACAGGAGGTCTTCTTGACTGACCGGGAGTTTCACGACATCGAACTCCTTCCTGCCCACGACGAGGCAGTAGACACCTTTCTTCGAGAGGAAATACTCGGCGAGGACCTCGCCTTCCTTAAGGACCTTCTCCTGGAGGAATTTCACCGCTACGGGTTCCGGGTATTGGACGGAGGCGTAGGAAGGGTTTTTGTACCGGATATCCCTCTTCAGGGTATCGAGCCTTTCCTGGATGAGGGAGGATTCCTTCTTCAATCTCTCCACGACCTCCTTGTCGGGCGTGTCCTTTCGGGATTCCTCCGCAAGTCTCCTGCCCGTGACGAAGAGTTCGGTCTCCAGGCTGTCGCGCTCAGCCTTCACGGCCGGATCGATGCCCTTCTCGAGGTCGACGCGTGCCTCGGCGAGCTGGTCGAGGAACACCCGGGCCTTCATCGCTTCGATAGTGCGGAAGGCCTTCTCGTTCTCGTCGGCCTCCAGCATGAAGACCGCCGCATCCTCGTAGTGACCGTAGACCTTTTCCATGTAACTCTTTTTCATTTCCGGGAACATGGCCTGGGCCCTAATCTCTTCGAATCTGCCGAGGCCCGCCTCGAAAAGCGCCGTCGCTTCCCTGGTGTCCCCCTTGCGGCCCGCGATGTCGGCCTTCTTGACAAGGATGAAGGCTTCCGATTCCTTGTCCTGCATCCGGCGGTAAAGCTGAAGAGCAGTGTCATAGTTCTCGAGAGACCTCTCCAGGTCGCCCGCCGAAAGAAAGACGTCGCCGATGCCCTGGTATGCGTGTCCCTGGTCCACAACGGAATGAGCCGCCGTAAGATAGTTCAGGGCCTCGCGGAACATGTCGAGAGCGCCCATCCTGTTGCCCTTCTGCAGGTAGATCTCGCCGAGGGTCTTGTAGATGTCTCCCTGCCCGATGGGTTCGTTGACCTTCTTGTACAGGGCCATTGCGGACTTGAACATGGCAAGCGCGTGGTCGGTCTTGCCCAGTCGCACATAGGTCTCGCCCATGGTCCGGTAGGTGTTTGCCTGGCCCATCGGGGAATTCGCCTTCATATAGAAGGAAAGGGCCTTTTCGTAATACTCCATGGCCTTCGCGCAATCACCAGCGTAGAAGTAGATGTCGCCCGTCGCGCGATGGACGTTGCCCTGCCCGAGGGGCTCACCGGCGTGGACATAGTAGGGCAGGGCCCTGTCGTACATCTCGAGGGCCTTCGAGAAGTTCCTGCCGTAATAACCTATGTCGCCGAGCCCCTTGTATACATCGGCCTGTCCCACGGGCTCTCTGACCTTCCTGTATATGGGTAGCGCCTTCTCGTATGATTCGCGGGCCGCCGCTGTCTGGCCCCTGCGAAGACTGAGCTGAGCCATCCTCCTGAGGACGTCGGCCTGCCCGAGAGGGTACCCTGCCGCCGTAAAGTTCTCCAGGGCCTTTTCGTAAAGTTCCCGTGCCTCATCGTTCTTGCCGGAAAAGAAGGCGATATCGGCAAGGCCCTTGCGCGCGTAGCCCTGCCCGACGTAAGACCCTGAAGTGTCGTAGAGGGCAAGCGCTTTCGAGTACTCCTCGCCTGCCTTTTCATTGTCTCCCGTCCTGAGAGCCGTTTCGCCGAAGCCGCGGTGGATGTCGGCCTCGCCGCTCTTGTCACCGGCGGTGGTGTATCGCGCCAGGGCCAGTTCGAAGAAGGCAAGGGCCGTCCTGTGGTCGCGCTGTCTCATGGCAAGGTTGCCGAGGCTGCGATAGACGTTGGCTTCCTCGATGGGGTCCCGGCCGTTCTTGAAGATGCCGAGGGCCCTTTCCAGGACCCTTGCCGCCTGCGCGTTGTCTCCCGTCTGTATCAGGACATCTCCCATCTTGCGTGCGACCGTGCCCTCGCCAGGCAGCGAGCTCGCACCGGTGTAAAGGTCGGCAGCCCTTCTGTACATCAGGAGGGCATTCGTCGGGTTCCCGGAATAGAAGGCGATATCGCCGTTGCCCTCACAGGCCTTTGCCATAAGGACAGGGTCTTCCAGGCTGCGGGCCAGGGGCATGGCGGAGTCATAAAGCTTCAGGGCTTCATCATGCCGGTTCATGGAGAGAAGGAGATCGGCCGCGGCGAGCATGAGTGAGGTGAGCACCTTTTCATCGCCTTTCACGCGGGCTCCTTCAAGAACCAGGGCGATCAGGGTGGTATCGTGTTTCACCGCCGCATGGTCGAGCATCTTTTTCAGGACAGGGGTATCGATCTTCTCCTCGATGTCCTGGAAGGCTCGCCAGAAGCCGCTTGGTCCCGATCCGTAGCCGCTTATGAGTTCCTTGAGGGAACGTTCCTGCTCATCGTTGAGAGGTGCTGACGCGGCCGCCCGAGAAAGAGGCAGGAGAAGCAACACGATCAGGGAGAAGACGACAAGAGGAATGAGAAATGGGTGCTTGACTTCGTTGTTGGTCATTGTGTTGGCCGCATCCTTGTTATGGGGTTCTTGACGAGGATCTCACGGGAAGCGTTTAAAGGAGGACGTCCGGGGACAGGGACGGCGGAACTTTCCCGTGCCTCGTCGATGGGGACCAGTTTTCTCAGGGATCGCCCCGGTCGGAGGCGTGGCGCGAGGACGTGTCGGGAAACTCGACAGCCGTGGCGCCGGGTGTCTTTTCGGCAGGTACCGACAATGAACGCTCGATCGGTTGCGGAACGGGGACGACAGGCGGATCGGGCGGGTCCCGTCCCTTGTCCGCAAGGCAGATATTGACGGAAGTGATGAGAAATGCGACCGCAACCAGGATCAGGCCAAACTTTTTCACCGGATGTTCATGCCTCCCTGCATCATAATGAATCTGCCGCGGACCTTTCAGCCCGGCAGGCGGATCGTGTACCCCGAGGGCTGCTCGGGCGCTGGCGGATCGGGCGGATCGGCTAGACAGATGCTTGATGCCGACATCATGAGAAGGGCGGATATGATTATCCTGGCAATCACTTTCATGGCGCAAACCCCCTTGTCCCAACGTTCCATGCCTTACGGCCAGTCCTGTTAGAAGTTATATGCAAAAGAAGGAGAATTGTCAATAAGTACGAGCCGTTTTGTGTTGACAACCAGGCCAGCGAAGGGCAGAATCTCGAAAGGGATTTTCAGGTAACCGTAATTATCCCGTATCAAAAGAGGAGCATGTCATGAAGATCTTTCACGTCGACGCCTTCACGTCAGAGCCGTTCAGCGGCAATCCTGCGGGAGTCTGCATTCTTGCACATCCCAAGGTGGATGCCTGGATGCAGAACGTTGCCGCGGAGATGAACCTTTCGGAAACGGCGTTCCTCATCCGGGCGGCCGACGGGTACAACCTGAGATGGTTCACCCCGATGGTAGAGGTGGATCTGTGCGGGCACGGGACCCTGGCGAGCGCACATATCCTGTGGCAGGAAGGTTTGGCAGGGAAGGACGAGAAGATCGCCTTTCACACGCGAAGCGGTGTGTTGACCTGTGTGCGGGAAGGGGAATGGATCCGTCTCGATCTTCCCGCGACCCCCGATGTTGAGGTCGTGCGCCCGGAGGGTATCGTGGAAGCTCTCGGCGTGGCCCCGTTGTACGTGGGCGCGAGCCGCTCCGATTATATCATGGAGGTGGATTCCGAGGAGACAGTGCGGGGCTTGACCCCGGACTATACAAGGCTCCTCGCACTGCCCGTCCGAGGGGTCATCGTGACAGGCAGGGCAGCCACGGACGAGTTCGACTTTGTCTCCCGTTTCTTCGCCCCCGCTGTGGGCGTCAATGAAGACCCCGTTACCGGTTCGGCGCATTGCTGCCTGGGGCCCTTCTGGGGCAGGCGCCTCGGCAAGGAGGAGCTCATCGCCCGGCAGGTATCGCGTCGCGGAGGCGTGGTGAAGGTCCACCTCGCCGGCGACCGTGTCCATCTCTTCGGACAGGCGGTCACGGTGATGGGAGGGGAAATTGGGGTGTAGAGTGAAAACAGGTAATGGGTAATAGGTTATGGGTGATGGGAAAGGCTTTTTCCTCATTACCTGTAACCCACTGCTGTCCAGGATAATCCATTTCTCAAAATACGTTCCTTATAGAACAACACCTCAGGACAGGCAGAGCCCTTGTTCCAGATCCTTATCTCACGCCCGTTCGTCGCCAGAGTTCCTCACTGGAGGCAGGGGAGCATAAGGAGGAAGATCGTGCGTCGTATGGATAGAGAATACAATCCATACGCCGCAGTCCGGATCCCGCAGGCGGGATGGTAAAGAAACCTTTGCTGACACAGCACGCCTGTCGGATACACCACGGTAAGAGTGTTGTGCATGGTTGCTTCTTTTAAGGCCTCCTCCCCGGCCTCCTTTGCTCCAGCGAAGCCCGAAGGGCGAAGCGGGCGTGAGACAAGGTCTTTGGATGAAAAGACTTATTTTGGATAGATGTGGGTGATAGGTGATGGGTTATGGGAGGGATGGTACCAATGGACGCGAAGTTGCCGTGTGGCAAAAATGCCGGAGGCTGAAACGGCAGAATTGCCGGAAGAGAGGGTTGCGGGTTGCAGGTTCGAGGTGCGGCCTATCCCCGGGGTTTTCAGGTGGATCGTATCACCGGCACGTGCCGGGGTCTTCCCATGACCTATTACCCATGACCTATTACCCGCCTCTCAGAGATATTCCTTTATCCTGCTTTTCATCTCGTCGTAGCGGAAGAGCCTGGTGAAATCGATGAGTCCCGCGAGAGCGCGGGAATAGGCTCTCACGCCGGTCTCTTCCAGAATGGAGACGGGGTTCAGACCGCCTATGACGATGGCCCCGACCCTGCCTTCGTTCACAGGGATGTCGAGGAGCGGCTGCCCGGGCAGACCGATGCGGACGAGTCCCCCAAGGCCGATCCTCTTGAGCTTTCCGGCGAGCTGTTCGACGAGGTCCCTGCTCTCGGCGGGGAATTCGCGGAAACTGGCCCCGATCCTGCCGCTTCCCTTGTCGACCGCCCCCATGTAGTTTGTCATTCCGCTGCGAATGAACACCTCCAGAGGGTCGATGCTCGTCCCGTCATACATGATGATCTCCACGAAGCGGACGGGCTTTTTGTCCTCTATCTCAAGAAGCCCTCCAAAGCGCGAGACCGTGGGAATTCCGTGCTTGAGGAGGACACCGTTGAGGGTAATGGAGCATACCGTTCCGACACCGATCATGCCTTCCGGTATGCTGATATGCCCGAGGGTCTCCCCCGGGGAGAGAAAGGTTACGAGGTGGCCCATGGCGTAGCCGTCTGCATACACGCGTGCTATGTAGTCCACGTTCTTCGCCAGCTGGCGCGGGTCCGCGATTGTCACGTTGATGACCACACTTCCCGATGTCGTATTGAGATCGAAGCTCATCTGATAGGTCATGCGGTCTATCTTTGCGGACAGGAATCCAACACGGTCGATTATGCGGGAGGAATCAAGCTCGCTTTCTCCCCGGGAGGTTATCTCGTGTCCCTTCTTGCCGGTCTGGCGGGCCAGGCCTTCCGCGTCCATCCGCTGGAGATAGAGCCGCACCGTCCTTTCGCTGATATCGTGCCCGAGGGACTCAAGCTCCTGGGCTATCTTCGTACTTGTGAGAGGTGTCGAGGAATTCCTCAGGATTCCCAGGATCAGGAGGTCCTTCTTTCTCTTTTTTTCCATATCACATTACTCCTTTACGGCAAAACAAAATGTGTAACCGGCAAATTTGCCGGTAAAAGTATGATATCCCATGACGGGCCTCTTTGCAACAAGAATCGCAATATAGCCTTTAACAGCAATAAGATTATAGTTGACAAGGAAATCACGTGTTGCTATTCTTTGCGAACGATAAGCGGCAATAGCTTGCCGGTATCATGGCAGGAAGTTACCGTGAACAACACACACCAGGGAGGTTGACATGATAGAGTGGTCAAAGACCAATGACGCAATTGGAACCGTGAACCGTGGCAACCCGGCAGAATCGGGACTCTGTACGCTGTGCCGGGCGGATTGTAAAGGAAGATGTGAAACGTTCCTGTCGAGCCTGAAGGGAAGGAAGATCCTCTACCCGAGAGACTTCGGTATCATTACGGCAGGCAGCGCGAACACGACACATCTTGGCGTGAATTACAACGCGCTGAGGATCCAGGGTTATCTGTACGGTGTTCGGGGTCTTCCGAAGGGGCTGAAGAACACGGCAGACGATTGCATCTTCCCGAACGTCAGCATTGAATCCGAATTCGGGTCGAAAGTGGTCACAAAGACCAAAATGCCTATCATGACAGGCGCCCTCGGTTCCACCTTCATAGCCGCGAAGTACTGGGATTCCTTTGCCACCGGTGCCGCCCTCGTCGGCATTCCGATCGTTGTCGGAGAGAACGTTGTCGGTATCGACAAAGAGGCCGTCATCAACAACGGCAAGATCGAAAAGGCGCCGGAGCTCGACAGGCGCATCGACACGTTCCTGAAATACTATGACGGTTACGGAGCGATCATCGTGCAGATGAACGTCGAAGACACGCGCAACGGCGTGGCCGAATACGTCATAGACAAGTATGGCGATAAGGTGATCATAGAGCTGAAGTGGGGCCAGGGGGCGAAGGACATCGGCGGCGAGATCCAGGTGGACAGTCTCGACTACGCCCTGTTCCTCAAGAACAGGGGTTATATCGTTGACCCCGATCCGACCGTCCCTGAGGTGCAGGAGGCCTTCAAGCACGGCGCCATCAAGTCTTTTGCCCGCCACAGCAGACTCGGGTACACAGACCTTTCCACGCCCGAAAAGGTGCGGGAGAACTTCATGAGGTCCGTCAACTATCTTCGCAAGCTGGGGTACAAGAGGATCTCCCTCAAGACCGGTTCCTACGGCATGGAAGCCCTTGCGATGTCTCTCAAGTTTGCAACGGATGCAAAGCTCGATCTCCTTACCATCGACGGTTCCGGCGGCGGGACAGGCATGAGCCCCTGGAACATGATGGAATCCTGGGGAGTCCCCTCGCTTCTGCTTCACAGCAAGGCTTACGAGTACGCCACGATCATAGCGGCACATGGACAGAAGGTCGTGGACCTCGCGTTCGCCGGAGGACTGGCGCGTGAGGACCACATATTCAAGGCACTCGCGCTTGGCGCCCCGTACACGAAGATGATCTGCATGGGCAGGGCCGCCATGATACCCGGTTTCGTGGGTTCCAATATCGAAGGCGTGCTGAAGCCGCAGAACAGGGCAAAGGTCAACGGTAACTGGGACGAACTCGCCCCTGCGGTGAAGGAGCTCGGTTCCTCTGCGGAGGAGATCTTCGCCGGTTACTACGACGTCCAGAAGAGGGTGGGCGCATCGGAGATGAAGAACATTCCATTCGGTGCCATTGCGATGTGGACCCTGGCGGACAAGCTTGCAGCCGGCCTCCAGCAGCTCATGGCGGGCGCGCGGAAGTTCAACCTGAAAGACATAAGCAGGCAGGATGTGTTCTCCGCCAACAGGGATGTCGAGAGGGAGACAGGAATCCCCTTCATCACGGACGTTCTCGACGAAAGGGCAAAGAAGATCCTCAATTCATAACCCGGCAACGAACGGGACGTTATCAGGAGGGTGGACGAAACGGTCCACCCTCTCTTTTTTTGCCGACTGTGACGCCTGTCATTTCCCGGGGCTCTCATCTCATATATAAAGATAGGAGCATGAGGAGAAAGGGGCTTGATGGACCCACCCCGGTTGCCTCGAAACGCGAATGCCAGAAAGCGAATGCCAGGCTCGAAACACCTGTGCTCCCTGCCGGGGGGGATGAAAGGCAGGGAGCACGGGAAGAAAATGCAGGCATGAGGCAGTGCAAGAAAGGAGGCTGATGCAATGATACGCGAAATCAGGTTCATCGTAACCGGCGAAGTGAGGAAGCCAAAACTGGGTGACTGGTTTCTCAATCGGAACAACTTTCCCATATGTGCCGTTCAGGACTTCAACGTGACTAAATTCCCCATACTGAAGATGGAGGTCATCGACGACCAGGGAAAGGCCGTCGAGACCCGCTGCGCAGGCATGTAGGCGGAAGGGGCAATCGCAGCGACGCCCGGGGCATCCCCCCCGGGCGTCTCCGTCCCGGCCTTCCATCATGTTCTGCAGCACGCCCCACCCCATTGGCCTGAACTGCCTCCACCGTTCAACGGCCTGTTGACAACATCACTTCTGAAGTCGGTTCATGTTCCGTCATCATCCCTTTACACCCTCAGTCCGTCATCCCGGCGAAGGCCGGGAACCGGGAAAAGCCCTGTTGTGACAGAGAACAGACAAGGGATAATGCCCGAAGAGTGCAATATCAGAGGTGTCGTCGAACTTTTCATTGCTCGGTGGTCGTTTGCTGCCAGTTCTTCCTGGATCCCGGCCTCCGCCGGGATGACGGAGAATGAGGAATGACGGGATGACATGGAGGAGAGGTTTGTCAACAGGCTGCCGAGCGATTCCAACGGTTCCAACGGTTCAAGCGGTTCCAACGGTTCAAGCGATTCCAACGATTCCAACGGTTTTTAGGTTGGCAATCCCCGGCTTTGTCGGTTAAGATATCCCCGGAGGTTGGCCGCCGGTGAAGCTCGATCACATTGGTTTCGTCGTGGAAAGGATCGACGAGTTCGTCGATGTCTTGAGGACTATGGGTTTTTCCGCGGCCACGAAGCCCGTTCCCGACTATGACAAGAACGTCAACGCATCTTTCGTGTCGATCGGAGAAAGGGACGAGGTTTACCTCGAGGTACTCGAACCCCTGAATGATATGTCCGCGGTCTACAATTTCCTCAAGAGGACCGGCGGCGGTTTGCACCATCTCTGCTTTGAGGTGGAAGATATAGCAAGGATCTCGAAAGAGCTGGAGGGAAAAGGTTTCAAAATGGTCTCGCCGCCGACGGATTGCGGAGCTTATGACGAGAACCTGGGTCGTTCCTGTACGGGAGTGACGCGGATATCCTTCTTCCTGCTACCCAACCGGCTTCTCGTGGAACTGGTCGAGAAAGGCCGCTGAAAAGGGGATTTGCCATGATGACAAGAGACGATGCGGAACTTTTGCTGAAGAAATACGTAAAGAACGAGCGGATGCTCAACCATTGTTACGCGTCGGAGGCGGTGATGAGGTCGCTGGCCGCGCGCTTCGGTGAGGACGTCGAGAAATGGGGGCTGGCGGGACTTCTGCACGACATCGACATCGAGGTCACCGACGCGGACCTCTCCCGGCACGGCCTCGAGGCGCGGAAGATACTGGCCGCCGAGGGCATCGACCCCGAAACGGTGGATGCCATTGTCATGCACAACGAGGCGGTAACGGGGGGCAGGAAGCGTGAAACCCCCTTTCAACACGCCCTGGCCGCGGCGGAGACCATTACCGGGCTTATCGTTGCCACGACCCTCGTGTATCCCGACAAGAAACTTGCGAGCGTGAAGACCAAGTCCGTGGTCAAACGGATGAAGGAGAAGGCCTTTGCGGCTTCCGTGAACCGGGAGATCATCATGGAATGCGAGGTCATCGGTATTCCTCTCAACGAGTTCGCCGAACTGTCCATCGCCGCGATGCTCGGGATCAGTGACCGGCTGGGACTGTGAGAGCGCGGTGAACCACAGCGGTGTGAAGAGAGGTGTGCTGGAAAAGCTCAGGAACTCGCCCTATCTGCAGGCATTCACGAACCGCCGCATGGCGGTGATGATCCTTCTCGGATTCGGTTCCGGTCTGCCCTTGCCCCTTACAGCGGGTACTCTGCAGGCATGGCTTACCGTGGCGGGCATCGACATCAAGACTATAGGCATATTCTCGCTTGTGGGAGTTCCCTATACGCTCAAGTTCTTCTGGTCGCCGTTCATGGACAGGTTTGTTCCGCCGTGGCTGGGCAGGAGGCGAGGCTGGATAGTCTCAATGCAATTCCTTCTCCTCCTTGGGATTGCCGCCATGCCGCTGACCTCTCCCGGCAGCATGCCTCTTGTCCTCGCCTTCATCGCGATGGGGGTCGCTTTTTTCTCGGCCTCCCAGGACATAGTCATAGATGCCTACCGCACGGACGTCCTGCCCGAGAGTGAGCGGGGCATCGGTGTCGCCGTCTTCATTTTCGGATACAGGATAGCCATGCTCGTCGGTGGGGCGCTGGCCCTTATAATGTCGGACCACATCGGGTGGCAGAAGACATACATCTTCATGGCCCTTTTCATGATCTTCGGGATGGTGGGGGCTTTTGTCGGCCGGGAGCCCGACCACCATATCGTGCCGCCGCGGACGATGCAGGAGGCCGTGTGGGGTCCCCTCAAGGATTTCTTTTCCCGCAAGGCGGCCGTCGTGATCATCCTTTTCATCATTCTCTACAAACTCGGCGATGCCTATGCGGGCGCCCTTTCAACGGCCTTTCTCATACGGGGTGTCAATTTCACTCCCACCGATGTGGGGACGATAAACAAGGGGATGGGCCTTATAGCGACGATCGTCGGAGCTCTCTTCGGAGGGACCCTCATGGTGAAGATGGGGCTTTTCAGGTCGCTGTGGTATTTCGGTATCCTCCAGATGGTGTCGAACCTGTCTTTCATGGTCCTCGCCATCATTGGAAAAAGCTATCCCGCGATGATCGTTGCCGTCGCCTTTGAGAATCTTTCCGGGGGCATGGGGTCGACGGCCTTTGTCGCCTTCGTCATGGCCCTGTGCAACAAGCGTTTCAGTGCCACCCAGTTTGCCCTGCTGTCGTCTCTCGCCGTGCTGGGGCGCGTCGTCATATCTCCGACGTCGGGATACATAGTGACCTATGTCGGATGGGCGAATTTCTTTCTTTTTACCACCCTGGCCGCCTTGCCGGGCCTTTTCCTCGTACTGTACCTGAAAGGAGAGATCACGGCCCTTGACTCGCGGGGAACCACCTGAGCGGGAGGCCCCGGGCGGGCTCGTTTTCCCGCGCATCGTTTCCATTAAAATTTGTTCATAAATTTCATTGACAGGTTTTTGATACTGTGGGATACTGACAACGAAGTTTCGGAAGTGGCTGTCAATAGTGATGAAACGCGGTTTTTTGCCTTACCATCCCCGTGACACAGCTCCGTTATCTTCAAAAAAAAACATAGGAGGGCTTTAGTAAGATGGCAAAAGGAACTGTGAAGTGGTTCAATGAGTCCAAAGGTTTTGGTTTCATTACTCAGGATGACGGCGTGGATGTTTTCGTCCACTACTCGGCGATCCAGGACTCCGGTTTCAAGACCCTTGCGGAAGGCCAGGAAGTCAACTTTGACGTTGTGAAGGGTCCGAAAGGACTGCAGGCGGCAAACGTCACCAAATTATAGAGACGAGAGAAAGGGTCCGGTCATATGGCGGTCGGACCCTTTTTAATATCTTCAAAGCAGCATTTTCCTGCGGTAAGCGCTAAAGGGGGGTCTATTCCGGGAGGGGTCTCAATACAACAATACCCGGTTTTTCTCTGATGTAGTCCCCGAACAATTGATCTAACACCCTGCGGGAGGCCGCCGCTGACGAGGCGTGACGCAGGTACACCCATCCTTTTTCCTTGATGACTATCCCCACATGAGACACGTCGAGCCCATCGACACCAGTATAGATGCCGGCATAGTCGCCATTGCGCAATTCACCCAACACGTCTTCGTCGATCATGGCGGACGGGATGTACTCCACGGATCTAACCCGGGCCGGGAGCCCTTCCAGGAATGGGCTTCCGTCGGACCTCAGGTTGAGGGTCTTCGGGGTCCGCCGCACCCGGTCCTTGCCTATAAGGCCCGTGACATCGCTGACGAGGGGCCCGTTGTATTCCTTCCAGTCAGTGAAGAAGTGGTTGCGGCCGGCATAGGAAACGATTCCCTCCCTGTACCGGACCCTTTTCAAGGCCTCCAGGAATTCCTTGAAGGAAGATGCCATTCGCATTGCCTCGATATAGTCGATGAAGGTGAAACAATCGAGGGCGGCAAGGTTCACGACAAGCTCTTCCGGCGTCGCGGGACCGCCCACGAGGGTCGATTCGCCGTAAGGCGTACCGAGAAAAGGCCGGGACAGAAAGGCGATCCGCGAACCGGTGTCATCGATCTTCGAGGCTTCAACAAGCAATTCGTGTATGCTTGCCGCCGACCATTTTCCCAGTATGATCCTTTCGTTCATTCACGTATCCTTTCCCAACTGAGTATCGCGGACTGTACGGGGATCATTCTAGCACATTGCGCGAAAGAACCTAAAGAAAGGCCCCTCGTCGCGGAATCCCCTGTTTCCGTACGAAGCAGTCTTACCTCCCTTCCCTTAAGACTTCAATACTCCGGGACCGCCTTTCGTCACCAGTCTGTCAGCATGAAACCTATGCCGAGCCGGTTCACGCTCTTGTTGTAATCGATGAGGCTTTCCCCGTAGCCGTTGAAATACTGAATATAGCCGTTGATATGCCTGACAAGGGGAAAGCTCCACTCCAGCTGCACGGCGCCCCTGTTGTCGGAGGGCCTGAGATTGTTGCGCAACATCACGGCAAACCTTTGTTTCTTCCAATAATAGAAGCCCCAGAGCTCGCCGTACCCCATGTATTTGTCTATGTCAGGATTGTCGTCGTCCTTTTCGTTCTCGGGGATCCTGTACCACGCCCTCGCGAGGAGGTTGAACCGGTCGCGTTCAAAGCCGAAGTTCGCGACCACCCGGTTCCAGCTTCGGGAGAGGGGCTGGGACCTGCCATTCGACTGGTGGTTGAGCCCGATGTTGATCATCCTTCCTTTCAGGCCCAGCAGGTCGTAATCGGTGCGGAAGTTGAGGAGCAGCTCGGGTTCGTAGTCCGTTTCGCGAAAAGGCGAGGAGAACTGCTTGTTGTAGACCTGCCAGAAGGCGAGCTGGGTGTACGCGAACCACAGGTCCATGTCCTTCCCGAGGACATCTTCCCAGAGTTTCACCTTGAAACTGATCTGGAACTTAGCCTCGGCCTTTTGTGGTCTCGCGTCCGGGTCGAGATCGAGACTCGCGTCCATGTTGGGAGAATTGTTGTACGCGAGGGGAAGGAGATAGTTGGAGCGATAAGGCCTGATGACGAAGCCGCTTGATCGGTTCTCCTTGTCGAGGTCCCAGTGTCTCGCGATGACAGACTGTTCGGCTGGCGGTGACCCATCTCCGACCTTTTCCGCTTTCGCGGGTTCCGCCGTCGGCGGGGTGGCAGCGGCGGAGGTGACGGGTGATGCGGACGGTTTCCCCGGTGCCCGACCCGACAACTTATCGTAGCATTTCAACCGAGCGCTGTCGTTCTCTATGGCGGCGCACTCCGCCATTCTGTCAGTGTCGGAGGCGAGAGTCTCCCTGTGTGGCAGAACAATGAGCGCACAGATGGATATGACCGCGATGAGCGGTACACTGAGCCAACGGGTACACCCGAATAGCCGCATCTGGTCACCTCTTCCTTTTAAGTTTTGGTAGACAAACAATAATCTCCTTCGAGGAAAAAAGCAAACCAAACAGGGACTGTTCGCCGCGAAGGAAACGTTGACATGGGAGGCCATCCCGGGTAATCTGCGTTCAGAGTGAGGAACCGATGTTGCTCGTCATACAGGTCGTCCATACGGCAGTGGCGGCGTGGAACTATTACTGCCTGTGTTACATGATCTATTGCCACGCGGCCGGCCGGAAGACGCGCATGCTTGTCGCGGCGTATGTGACGATCGCTGTCGAGGCGGCTGCCATACTCCCCTTCAAACTTTCATGCCCCCTCCGTCTCCTTGTGGACAGGTTGTACTCTCCTTACACGAACGACATGCTCCTGCCGCCCGTCATCGGTCGCCTTGTCATGCCGGTGGGCATCGGCCTTCTGCTCGTCGCCCTGGGGATCAAGGCGGTCCGTGCCGTCCGCACTCGTTCGCGGCAATAACGCTTGTCGCAGCGGACGCCAGGCCGGCGGCATCAACGCTGGCTGGCAGGGGGCGCTTCATTTCCATGGGCAAGGCTCCCGGGTATCTGGTATAATCGTGCCATGCGAATGGCCCCGAAAGGTGCGAGGATCGCTCGATTCCTCACGCGTCCCAACCGTTTTGTCCTGCGTTGCGACCTCGACGGGGAGATTATCGACGCCTACCTGCCGAATCCAGGGAGGCTGTGGGAGCTGCTCCTCCCCGGTTGCAGGCTCTATCTTGCGGGGAACCGCCCGGGTCTGAAGCTGTCTTACACGGTGGTGGCCATGGAGAAGGAGGGTATTCCCATCCTCCTTCACACCCACCTCACCAATGATGCGGCGGAGACACTCCTCAGAAGGGGCCTCGTGCCCGGGCTCGAGGATGTCCGTATCCTCAGGCGGGAGGCGACGTTCGGTGACAGCAGGTTCGATTTCCTCCTTGAGAAGGATGGCCGGGAGATGGTGCTGGAGGTGAAGAACTGCACCCTTTTCGGCCGCACCCTCGCCATGTTCCCCGACGCGGTCACAAGGCGCGGAAGCCGGCACCTCGAAGGGTTGATGCGGCTTGCATCGTCCGGCGTGCCAGCGGGTGTGCTCTTCCTCGTCCAATGGCCGCACGCGCGATACTTCATGCCCGAATACCACACGGACCTTCTCTTTTCACGGACGTTCGCGAGGTGCAGGGACCGCATCCTCGTAGAGGCCCTTGCGCTTAACTGGAGGGCCGACCTGTCCCTCGACGGCGCCGCGAGGAGGCTCGTCATCCCCTGGGAGAGGATCGAAGAAGGGTGCCGGGACCGGGGATGCTACATACTCATCCTGAAGCTCGACGAGGATGCCAGGATCACGACCGGAGGCCTCGGAGACATCCTTTTCAGAAAGGGTTACTACCTTTATGCCGGTTCGGCCAGAAGGGCGCTCACGAACAGGCTCGAGCGCCACGCCAGAAGGCGGAAGAAGCTTTTTTGGCACATTGACTATCTCCGGGAAAAGGCATCCTTCCACAAGGCCTTGGCCATAAGGACCGCAAGGGACATAGAGTGCATCCTCGCCGCCGGCCTGGAAGGCATATCCCGGTGGTCCGTTCCCGGTTTCGGATGCTCTGATTGCTCCTGCGCGAGCCATCTTTTCGGCATGGATACGGACCCCATGGACTCTCCCGACTTCATAGGTCTGCTGTATGAACACCGGATAGGCGCCATCGAAAAAGAGCTGGGGAGCGGTGATGATTGATGTGCATACCCACGGTCTCGGCGGGTACGAAACACGCGGGGCGAGCCCCGGGGATATTCTTGCGATGGCAGGACTCCAGGGTTCGGCAGGTGTGAAAGCGATCCTCCCCACGGTCTTTTCGGCGCCCATCGATGAGATGCGTCGTGACATCTCTGCCGTCAGGGAGGCCATGCGGATACAGCGCGAAGAGAGAGAAGGCCCGGGTATCTCGCCGTCGGCCCGGATCACGGGCGTTCATCTCGAAGGGCCTTTCCTCAACCCGGCTGAGGCAGGCGCCCTCGACAGGGGATCATTCCTTCCCGCGTCTGTGGACGCGTGGAGGAGACTCGTGGATGGGTTCGAGGACATCGTGAGGATCGTCACCATCGCTCCCGAGCTTGAGGGCGCGACAGGGCTCATCGGTGACATGGCCGGAATGGGCGTCACCGTCAGCATGGGTCACTCCGATGCCACCTGGAGTGAGGCCGAGGCGGGCTTCCGGGCGGGAGCCCGGGGTATCACCCACATCTTCAACGCCATGCGAGCCTTCCACCATCGCGAACCGGGCATAGCCGGTTTTGCCCTCATGAACCCGGATGTCTACGTGGAGGTCATAGCCGACCCCTATCACCTCGATCTGAGGACGATCGAGCTAATCTTCAGGGTAAAGGACCCCGGCCGCATCCTCCTCGTCTCAGACACGGTCAAAGCATCAGCGATCGCGGACGAAGGAAGCCCCGTGACTGACGAGAAGGGAAGACTCCTGGGAGGCTCGATGCCCCTGCCGGCCTCAATAACACGCTTGTTGGCGCTGGGCTTCAACCGGGAGGCACTGGAGCAGGCCGCAACCCAGAACCCCGCGCGATACCTGGAGATAGGTCAGTGACCACAGACAGGCTCGAACGCCATGCGACGGCAGGCCTGCGGACCGGCTACCCTGTATTTTTCGTTCATTCGGCTCAAACGGCTTAAACGGCTCAAACGGTTCAAACCAATCCGTTGTCTGTAATACCTTGTAATTACCGATGGGTAACCCTTAATTAACATTGACTATCCCGCATATTTCCGTTAGAATGTACCCCATATCGCTATGTTTGAGAAACTACAGGAAAGATTTGAATCGACCTTCAAGAAGGTTCGAGGATACGGGAAGCTTACCGAAAGCAACATAAAGGACACCCTGCGCGAGGTAAGAGTGGCCCTACTTGAGGCCGACGTGAACTTCAAGGTCGCCAAAGACTTCCTCGAGAAGGTCAGGGAAAAGGCCATGGGTGAAGATGTTCTCACAAGCATCACGCCCGGTCAGCAGTTCGTCAAGATCGTCTACGATGAACTGTGCGCGGTCCTGGGAAGCGCCAACAAGCCCCTCGACATCGCGGCGGCCCCGCCTGTTCCCGTCATGCTCATCGGTCTTCAGGGCTCGGGCAAGACAACGACCTGCGCGAAGCTTGCCATCCACATCCGGAAGATGGGACGCAAGCCCCTTCTCGTCCCTTCAGACATTTACCGGCCCGCCGCCATCGATCAGCTCGTCAAGCTCGGAAAGCAGATCAACGTGGAGGCCTTCACCATGGATGTGGTCAAGGACCCCGTGACGATCTGCAAAGAGGCGAAGATCTATGCCATGCGGAACGGCTACGACACGGTGATCGTCGATACCGCCGGACGGCTGCATATTGACGACGCCATGGTGAACGAGCTCGTCGAGCAGAAAAAGGTCCTCAATCCCAAGGAGACCCTCCTCGTCCTCGACGCCATGACCGGTCAGGACGCGGTAAGCATAGCGGGGGTCTTCAACGAGAAACTCGGCGTGGACGGTATAGTCCTCACCAAGCTCGACGGCGATACCCGGGGCGGCGCCGCCATATCTATCAAGGCGGTCACGGGCAAGCCGATCAAGTTCATCGGTGTCGGCGAGAAACTGGACGCGCTGGAGCCTTTCTTCCCCGACAGGCTGGCGTCCCGGATCCTCGGCATGGGCGACGTTGTCTCCCTTGTGGAGAAGGCGCAGGATGTTTTCGACGAGAAACAGGCCCGGGAGTTGGAGCGCAAGTTCCGCAAGGACGAATTCACCCTTGAGGATTTTCGGGACCAGATACGCCAGATGAAGAAGCTGGGTTCCCTGGAATCGATCATCGGCATGATCCCCGGCATGAACAAGTTCAAGGGGGCTATCAATTTCGCCGAAGCCGAAAAGGACATAAAGAAGACGGAAGCGATCATAAATTCCATGACCTCGAAGGAAAGGGCCCGTCCCAATATCATAGATGGCAACCGAAGGCTGCGCATCTCGAAGGGCAGCGGCACCCAGGTTCAGGATGTGAACGATCTGTTGAGAAAATACATGGAAACGAAGAAGATGCTGAAGAAATTCACGAAAGGAGGCGCAAAGGGCCTCCAGAGACAACTTTTCTCACGATAGGAGGTGGGATCTTGGCTGTAAAATTCAGACTGTCGAGGTTTGGCGCAAAGAAGAAACCTTTTTACCGCATCGTTGTGGCCGATGAGCGTTCCCCCAGGGACGGAAGGTTCATCGATAAGGTCGGGTTCTACGATCCATTGAAGAACCCCGCGGAGATAAGCCTCGACAAAGAAAAGATCAAAACATGGTACGAAAAAGGTGTACGGCCGACGAGGACCGTTGAAAGTCTGTTCAAGAGAGAGGGGGTTCTGAAGGAGCTTTCATAAAACCAACGGAGGTGGATCGTGTTGAAAGAGTTGATCGAGTACATTGCGAAGGCGTTAGTTGACAATCCTGATCTTGTCAGGGTCTCCGAGATCGAAGGCGAGAAGACGTCCGTTATTGAGCTGAATGTCTCCAAGGATGACCTCGGGAAGGTCATCGGGAAACAGGGCAGAACTGCCCGGGCAATGAGGACGATCCTTAGTGCGGCTTCGACGAAGGTAAAGAAGAGAGCGGTCCTCGAGATTATCGAATAATGAAGTGGATCCCTGTCGGCCGCGTTGTGTCGGTACACGGCATACGGGGTGAGCTCAAGTTTTACTATTACAACGAGGTGAAGGAAGAGTTTCTCGACTACACCTCGTTGTTTGCCCTTAAGGGCGCCGAGTTCGTAAAGCTTGAGCCCGAAGGGGCAAGGTACAGGAAAGGTCTTTTCTATCTCTCGTTTCGGGGGTTCTCGACGGTCGAAGAGGTCTCCTTCCTCGTGGGGAAGGAGCTTTTCGTCCGCGAGGCCGACCTTCCGCGGTTGGAGGAAGGCGAATACTACGAATACCGGTTGATCGGGCTTGAGGTTACGACCGTTCAGGGGTTGCATCTCGGAAAGGTCCGGTCATTCATGCACACGGGTGCCAGTGACATCCTTGTCGTCGAAGGAGAAAGGGAATTGTTGATTCCCATGGTGGAAGAATTCATCATCGATATAGACGTGGACCGCGGTACGATCCGCGTGGACATTGAAGGACTCGTCCCGTGATCTTTTCCGTCCTCACACTGTTCCCGGGCATCTTCGCGTCGCCCCTCAAGGAGAGCATACTCGGCAAGGCGGCCGGGAAGGGGCTTGTCAGTTTCAATATCATCAATATACGCGACTTTGCCGACGATCCCCACCGCTCTTGTGACGATACGCCCTACGGAGGCGGGCCGGGGATGGTCATGAAGGTAGAGCCCATTTTCAGGGCCATGGAACATGTGAAGGAGCTCCACGGGAGGGCCAGGTTCATGCTCCTGACGCCGCAGGGCAGGAAATTTGACCAGTTCACGGCCGAGCGTCTCGCCCGGTCGCCCCACATCTGCCTCATTTGCGGCCGGTACGAAGGTGTGGACGAGCGTGTCCTCACGTACGTCGATGAAGAGATATCCGTAGGAGACTACGTCACATCAGGCGGAGAATTCCCGGCGCTTGTCGTCATCGATGCCGTCTGCCGTTTCATTCCCGGTGTTCTCGGAAACGATGAATCCGTGTCGGCGGAGAGTTTCCGGGAGCCTCTCTTGGAGTATCCGCAGTACACGAGGCCGGAGACGTTCATGGGTTCCCCGGTGCCGCCCGTTCTCCTGTCAGGGAATCACGAGGAGATACGGAAGTGGCGTCGCAAGGAGGCGATAAGGAAAACGATCCTGAGGCGTTCCGATCTCCTCGAGGGGTTTCAGGCCAGCGAGGAAGACCGCAGGTTCATGAGAGAGATAATGGAGGAGTTCCCTGAATAACGTAAGCATCGGGGTCATTCATTATCCCGTTTACGACAAGCGGGGAGACGTTGTGGCAACGAGCCTCACGAACCTCGAGATACACGATATGGCAAGAACTTGCATGACTTTTGGTTTGGACATGTGCTATATTGTGTCACCTCTCGCCAGGCAGCGGGAGATAGCGGAAAGGCTGATCCATCACTGGATACACGGATACGGGGCAACGTACAACCCCGCACGGGGAGAGGCCCTGAAAAAGGTGAGGATCAGACCGGACATCGACGCGATGATCGGGGATTTCGGCAACGGCCCAAGACCTCTGGTCATTGGTACGTCTTCTCGCAAAAGGGAGGGGAAGACGATGTCCTCCGGTGAGCTGCACGATCTGGTCATGACGGGCCGGCAGCCGGCCCTCGTGCTCTTCGGAACGGGCTGGGGCTTGACGGATGAGGTCGTGGACCTTTGCGACAGAATGCTTGAACCCATCAGCGGCGCGGGCGATTACAATCATCTTTCCCTTCGCGTTGCGCTGGGTATTATATTGGATAGAATTTTCAGCGAAAGAGGAGGACACCATGAATGAGATGGTCGATCTGCTTGAGAAAGAGCATATGAGACTCGACCTCCCGGAGGTCGGGATAGGCGATAACGTTAAGGTTTACACGAGGATCTTCGAGGGAGAGAAGGAAAGGATCCAGGTGTTCGAAGGTGTTGTTATCCGCAAGAGAGGCGGGAACACGCGGGCATCGTTCACGGTCCGGAAAGTCTCCTATGGTGTCGGTGTTGAAAAGACC